>JAJAYH010000056.1 GCA_026786325.1 Alkalinema sp. CAN_BIN05
AACTGACATAGCCACTGCCAAGTCATTAGAAAATTTCATGCATTCCATCCTTGTTGACTCGATCGCCGTCCATCTCCCATCCATATCCTTGATTGCCAATGGCTTTTTTGAGACTGCTAATTTAAAAAGTCTGTTGACAAATCTCAATCAAACCAGTCCCCTTCTCGGGCATTTATTAATTTGGGGCATTATTTTTGCAGAATCAGGCTTGTTAATTGGCTTTTTTCTTCCGGGAGATAGCTTACTGTTTACCGCAGGTTTCTTGTCGGGAGTTAGTCTAGTGCCGGGAGAGCCAACGCTGCTAAATTTGGGCTGGTTGTTGATGGGGTGCTTTGCCTGTGCCGTAATCGGAGATAATGTGGGCTATGCGACGGGATCGCGCTATGGGCGAAAACTATTCCAGAGAGAAAATTCTCGATTTTTCAAGAAAGAGTACCTAACCAAGGCCCAGTCTTTCTATGAAAAATATGGAAAAATGGCCATTGTTTTGGCTCGGTTTACCCCAATTGTGCGGACCTTTGCCCCGATCGTAGCTGGCATTGGAGCGATGAATTATCGAACATTCTTGTTTTTTAATGTCATTGGCGGCTTTGTTTGGACCTTTGGGTTGTTGATTGGTGGACATTATCTTGGGAAGTTGATTCCCGATGTAGATAAGTATTTGCTACCGATTACAGTTGGGGTGATTTTGCTATCATTCCTGCCATCTGTTATTCACATTTATCAAGAGCGCAAGGCAAACCGCCGTTGAGTATGCCATTGAATTCCTCCCATGCTATATCGACACCTATCCCAGCCAGCGCCCCACGCAAACCGGGACGATCGCACTACTGGCGATTAATGCCCTTGGTCCGTCGTCAGAAAAAGATCTTATTTCAAGCTATACTCTGTACGATTTTATACAGTGCAATTTGGCCTGTCTTAGCGTATAAGTCTCAGATCTTATTTAAAGTGATCGGCCAAGGCAGCAGCAGATCGGGGGATATTGACCCGATTCTTGGAATTATTGATCTCATTATTTTTGCGGTCAGTATTTTTGCTTTGCAGAAGGTGGCTCAGTTTGGCATGGATTCATTGATGGCAAGAGCGTCACTTGCCGTCGCCTTCGATCTTCGTAAGGAAACCTTTTCTAAATTACAATCCCAAAGTTTGAATTACTTTGAGACCTCGCAAACGGGAGACTTGAGCTACCGAATGACGGAGGACATCGATCGGATTGGCGAGGTGGTCTACAAGATTGCGCATCAGTTTTTTCCTTGTGTGTTGCAATTGATTGGGGTGCTGGGCTACATGATTTATCAGAGCTGGCAAATGACGCTGGCGACGTTGATTGTGGCTCCGATTTTGGCGGTGTTGATCGGCTGGTTTGGCGAACGGATGCGATCGTTTTCAAGTAGTAGTCAGCAGCGAGTTTCAGATTTGTCATCGCTATTAGTCGAGACCTTTAGTGGCATTCGATTGATTAAAGCATTTGCTGCCGAAGACTATTCCACGACCAGATTTGCCGCAGAAGCAGAGCGCAACCGAGAGGCAAAATTTAGCACTGAACGACTGCGGGCAATAGAATATCCGGTGGTTGGATTTCTTCAAGTTCTTGCCTTTTGTGCGTTGTTCTTTCTAGGTGTTTGGTTGATTGCAGGCGGTAAATTAAAACCCGAAGAATTTGGTAGTTATTGCATCGCCGTGACGATGTTGATTGACCCAATTAATTTATTGGCCAGTAACTACAATGAATTTAAACAGGGCGAAGCATCGGTCGATCGTATTTATGAACTAATTGATTTGAAACCTAGCATCACTGAACTCCCGGTCGCAACGGATCTGCCAGCAATTAAAGGCAAAGTCGAGTTACGTCAAGTGAGTTTCTCCTATGAACCCGATCGGCCTGTATTGCAAAATCTAAGTTTAACGGCACAGCCCGGAGAAGTAATTGCACTCGTGGGCGCGTCTGGTGCGGGAAAATCGACATTGGTAAATTTGATTCCGCGCTTCTATGATCCGCAAAATGGAATGCTGTTGATTGACGATCGTGATATTCGCACTGTGACCTTGAAAAGTTTGCGTCGTCAGATTGGAATTGTGCCCCAGGAAACTACATTATTTTCTGGGACGATCGCTGAGAACATTGCATTTGGTCAAACAAATATTGATTTTGCCGCAGTTCAAGAAGCCGCAAAGGTGGCCAACGCCCATCAATTTATTAGTCAATTTACTCAGGGCTATCACACTTGGGTCGGTGAACGCGGGGTGAATTTGTCCGGTGGTCAACGGCAACGACTAGCGATCGCCCGTGCTGTACTATTAAATCCGCGAATTTTGATTCTTGATGAAGCAACGAGTGCCTTAGATTCTGAGTCTGAAGCATTAGTCCAAGAGGCATTAGAACGGATTATGAAAGGTCGAACGGTATTTATTATCGCCCATCGATTAGCGACAGTACGGAAGAGCGATCGGATTTTGGTGATGGAAAAGGGGGCGATCGTGGAGTCGGGGCGACATGAGGAATTGTTGGCGCAGAATGGTCGATATGCCGGGTTTTACGCTAAGCAGTTTTCATGATTTATAGACATCTGCAATAATCATGACGAGATGTGACCGGAGATAGCCAGACACATCTTCAAAAAGTCATAACTCAGCCCTCGCCATCAACTCGTTCTAATTGCCATAGGATTTGATTGCTTTCTTCCCGAACCCGTGAAATCAACCAACTGCGCCAGACCCAATCTTCTTTTTTGGCACCGATCGTCTTTACCGTCAATTGTACAATTGTTGCTAATTCCTGTGTTGTTAGCAAATAATTACCCTTCGCAACTTCATCCGCAATTCTGAGCCGTTCAATCGTCTCGCGTAAACTTTGCATTTCAGAATCCTCTTCAATTTCACTAACTTTTTTAATTGCTTTAGATGGTGCCGACGCAGACAAATCTTTAGATGAATCAAGTTCATCAAGTGCAAAAAGCGGAAGTCCAACACCATTGATCGGTTTAGCTTCTGACTTAATCTCGGGCTTGATTTCAGGTTTAATCTCAGATTCAATCTCCGACTTAACTTCAGGCTTAATCTCAGTCTTTACGTTCACAGCAGTCGCCGAAAATTGTCGCAGCGGAATCGGGGAATTATGGGAAAACGATCGGGCAATCACATCACAGCGTTCATTCCCTTCATCACCCGAATGGCCTTTCACATAGCGCCATTCGACTTTGCTAGAATGCAATTGATCGAGTTTTTCCCAAAGATCTTTATTCAAAACATCCTTTCCAGCTGCCGTCTTCCAACCCTTTTTCTTCCAGCCCGAAATCCATTTGGTAATGCCATTTTTGACATATTCGCTATCGGTATACAGAAGAATTCCTTCCTTCTGACCCGACGCAATATAGTACTCCAATCCACCGATCGCCGCCTGCATTTCCATTCGATTGTTTGTCGTAGCAGGAGACCGATCGCCCAACTCCTGAATCCCACCGCCTTCAAAATATACAACTGTCCCCCAACCTCCAGGACCAGGATTTCCAGAACAAGCACCGTCGGTATAGATACGATCGATTTTGGCAATTGACTGATTCATGATGACAAACGCTAGACTTTGAGCAGAACACCTGAACCATTATCTACTAAAAGATGTCTGATACAATGAGACGTTTAAAAACCAGCAACAGCGAGCCTTCAAAACCTGTGCTACCGTCAAATTAAAAGGAGTGAGATATAATGAAAATACTCTAATCAAACCCAGATCATAAAGTCCCGATCGGATTGAATAGCCACTGTAACCTCACCTTAGCCATGCGTTTCATCAACCCCAAAACAGACTTTGCCTTCAAGAAAATATTTGGCTCAAGAGAGAGTCATGACATCCTGATCAGCTTCCTCAACGGCATAATCTACTCAGGAAAACCTCTGATCAAAGCGTTAGTGATTCTAAATCCCTATCAAGCTCCCCAAATACGGGGTCTAAAATCTACCTACCTTGATGTCAAAGCAGAGCTTTCCACAGGGGAATCAGTCATTATTGAAATGCAAGTGCTAAATGTCGAAGGCTTTCAAAAGCGGGTTCTTTACAATGCGGCTAAAACCTACTCAGATCAACTGAAAAGTGGTGAATCCTACACAATGCTGAGTCCCGTTATTGCACTGACGATTACCGACTTCATCATGTTTGACGAATCCTCAGATCCCATTTCTCGATTTGTCCTAAAGGAAAAAGATTATCTCTATGATTATCCTGAACCGGATTTAGAACTCATCTTTGTTGAATTGCCAAAATTTAAACTATCCTTAGACAATCTATCAACCTTGAGTGAAAAGTGGATCTATTTCCTTCAAAATGCACCAGATCTTGAATCAGTTCCCAAATCTCTAGATCAAGTTCCCGCCATCCAACAGGCATTTTCCCTAGCCAACTTCTCAGCCCTGACAATAGAAGAGCAGAACGCGCAGGTAAATCAACTCTTCTATATTTCTGATCAACAAAAAATAAGGACTAGTGCGTTGCAAGAAGGATCAATACAGACTCAGAAGGACATCGCCCGACGCTTACTGAACATGATGGATGATCAAACGATCGCTCAAGCCACCGGACTGTCGGTTGAAGAGGTACGATGCTTGAGATAAGAACATGAAATAATCGGAATGGATCGATAAACTCTTATCAAAAGAGTGTCTCTTCCAGTTGGCAAGATACAATAAGAAGCGATCCTCAAGATCCGATTCTTATTAAATCAAAAAATCGCCTTAGACCAAATTAAATCGCGATCGTTCACAGTTCTGGAGTACCGCACACAATGGGAAGAGTCGTAGGGATCGACCTGGGCACCACAAATTCGGTTGTCGCCGTCATGGAAGGGGGCAGACCTGTTGTCATTGCCAATGCGGAAGGAATGCGTACAACGCCTTCGGTAGTGGGCATGAGCAAGGACGGCGATCGTCTGGTGGGCCAACTCGCCCGTCGTCAGTCCGTACTGGATCCTCAGAACACGTTTTACAATGTCAAGCGCTTCATCGGTCGCAAACACACCGAACTAACGCCTGAAGACAAGCAGGTGCCCTATACCGTGCGCCGGGACGAAAATAGCAATATTAAAATTAAGTGTCCGCGCTTAGATCGTGATTTTGCCCCTGAAGAAATCTCCGCCATGGTGTTGCGGAAACTTGTAGAAGAAGCCTCGCGGTATCTCGGCGAACCCGTGACGGGCGCAGTCATTACTGTTCCAGCCTATTTTAACGACTCCCAACGGCAAGCCACTCGTGATGCGGGAAGGATTGCGGGCTTAGATGTCAAACGGATTCTCAATGAACCGACAGCCGCGTCTTTAGCTTATGGTCTCGATCGTCGTCAGAGCGAATTGGTTCTGGTCTTCGACCTAGGCGGCGGGACGTTTGACGTGTCAATCCTGGAAGTTGGGGATGGCGTTTTTGAAGTGCGATCGACCAGCGGCGATACCCAGCTTGGCGGCGGCGACTTCGACATGACGATTGTCAATTGGCTAGCTGAGCAGTTTTTAGAAAAAGAAGGCATTGACCTGCGGCGCGATCGGCAGTCTCTTCAACGTCTGACAGAAGCCGCCGAAAAAGCCAAAATTGAACTTTCTGGCGTGAATGTTACGGATATTAATTTGCCCTTCATCACCGCAACCGAAGATGGACCGAAGCATATTGAAACGCGCTTGACCCGATCGCAATTTGAAGCCTTGTGTAGTGAACTGGTCAGTCGATTGCGGCTTCCTGTCATGGAAGCTCTCCGCGATGCTGGATTTACGCCCCGCGACATTGATGAAATCGTCTTGGTCGGCGGTGGGACTCGGATGCCCATGGTGCAGGAATTGGTCCGATCGATTCTTGGCCGTGAACCCAATCAAAATGTGAATCCTGATGAAGTCGTGGCGATCGGAGCGGCAGTTCAGGCGGGCGTATTGGCGGGCGAATTGAAGGATATATTGCTGCTGGACGTGACCCCGGTTTCGATCGGCCTTGAAACAGTTGGCGGCTTGATGAAAAAGCTGATTCCACGCAACACCACCATTCCAGTGCGGCGATCGGATGTATTTTCCACTTCTGAAGATAATCAAACGTCTGTCGAAGTCAACGTCGTCCAAGGCGAACGGGAAATGGCGAGCGGGAATAAAACTCTGGGCAAATTCAAACTCATGGGCATTCCGCCTGCACCGCGAGGGATTCCTCAGGTTCAGGTTTCCCTCGATATTGATGCAAACGGTATTCTGCAAGTTACGGCCATGGACCGAACCACGGGCCGCGAACAGAGCATCACCATTCAGGGCGCATCAACGCTGAGTCCTGACGAAGTACAGATGATGATTCGCGATGCGGAAGTTTATGCCGACAGCGATCGGTTGCGTCGAGAAAAAGTCGAGAAACGTAACCGAGCAGAGGCCATGGTGGTCCAGGCCGAACGTCAACTACGAGAAGCGACTCTCGACTTTGGCATGAATTTTGTGGCTCCTTACCGATCGCGCATTGAACCCCTAAATAAACGACTTCGCCAAGCACTAGGCGACAATGATGAGCGGCTGATTGACATTACAGAAGCGGATCTCAAGGACGCGTTATCTGATTTACAGCGTGAAGTTTACGATCGGAACCAAGAATACGAAAAAGAAGGCGGATTTTTTGAGGCAGTGAAAGACTTCTTCTTGGATGACGACGACGATTATTACAACGATTACAACTCTCGTCGAGATGGTGGCGGTGGTGGCAGCTACGACTACAATTCCGGTTCTTACAACTACGGAAACCAATATGGCACGGGACGTTATGGGAATTCGGGCGCATTGCCACCCAGCCGGAATCCATCCTTTGATGATTGGTCTACTGGAAATCGTGCCATAAATAGCGGGGATTACAAGTTGCCTGCCGATCGTTCTGACAACTATGACGATCGTTCAGATAATCGCAATGCCAACCGTGATTCCAATCGCTATGACGATCGTTCAGATTCTCGCAATCAAAATCGCGAACCCGATCGATCAGATAATCGCAACCAGAATCGTGACGATAATCGCTACAGTGACCAGTCTGCCAACCGCTACGACGATCGGCCTTCCAATCGTGAATTCGATCGATATGACGATCGATCGAATTCACGTCCAGACGATCGCTATGACGATCGCAGCAACCTTCAGAATAATCCCAACGAGTCTCGGGATGTTCGGGATTCAGGACGACGGGACGACGCTCGCGATCGGAAGAAAAAACCGGATAAACCGAACTATGACAACAACTGGGACGGTGATGAGTGGTAGTCATTTCTGTTGCTCTGTTCTCTCTTGATAAATAGCCCGATTCAGTTCCTATGCAAAACTTCCGCAACTACTACGAAATTCTAGGTGTCGATCGTGACATTGAAAACGATGAAATCAAACGTGCATATCGTCGCCTAGCTCGGACCTATCACCCTGATATGAATCCGGGGAATAAGGAAGCAGAAGAACGCTTTAAGGATATCAATGAAGCCTATGAAGTACTTTCAGATCCCGATCGTCGCGCTCGATACGACAAATTTGGGAACTTCTGGAAACAAAAGGGATTTTCAGGTGTTAACAAAGCCTGGGACTTTTTTAAGACTAAACCAGGCGATCAACCCGAAGAATCCGCTGACGAAGACTTCAGCAAAATTCGAGACTTCAATGAGTTTTTCGACACCGTACTGAATAACCAAGAGAGTTCTCGTAAAGGAGGCCGCCCGAACCGCAACAACGATCGGCCCAATCCCGGCAACAGCGACTACTCGGGCAATGCCGTCCGGCCTAATAGTCGAGGAAATAGCCGCGACACCTATTTTAATGAGCCGCCCACTCGTCCAAACGCCTTCAACGAAGCTCGTAACCCGGAACCTCGCCGAGCTACCGAAAGCCGCAATGAGTCTCGTAATGACGACTGGGGACCGTCCCGGAATGAACCGGCATCTCGTAATGACGACTGGGGCACGAGTAAAGCCCGCGATGACAACTGGGGACCATCATCGCAAGCACCCGATGGCGGAAATAATCGGATGAACAACGATCGGACTAGTAATCCAATGAACAACGATCGACCCCAAGAACCCGCACCCCGCAAACCTCAGCCTCGCGATGCCGAAGCCCAACTCACGGTGCCTTTAGAGAAAGCTTACAACGGTGGAAAAGAGCGAATTCGACTTGAAGATGGACGGTTACTAGAAGTCACTATGCCCGGTGGATTGGTCTCAGGACAGCGGATTCGGCTCGAAGGTCAAGGCATTAATGGCGGTGATTTATTTTTGACGATCGATCTAGTTGCCCACAAATTTTATCGCTTTGATGGCGTGAACTTGGTGTGTCAGGTGCCCTTGACAGTCCCAGAAGCCATATTGGGCGGAGAAATTGAAGTGCCGACCCTCGACGGTCTCGTGCGGATGAATATTCCCGCAGGCGTTAAATCTGGTCAGCGCTACCGTCTGGCAAAAAAAGGCTATCCCGATGGTAATGGCGATCGGGGCGACCAAATTGTTGAACTGCAATACGCGCTACCGAAGGCATTGAGCGATCGGGAAACCCAACTCTACGAAGAACTTCGACAAATTAACACAACCAATCCCCGATCGGGCCTGTCTTAATCTGTTTTGAGCCAATAAAAAAGCTTGCCTAAAATAATACTCAGGCAAGCTTTTTTAAGTTAAAAATTTGGATTTAGAACAGACCTAAAGTCAGCGCCTTATCAACCGGGAAGAGCGCACCTGCACCGAGGTACAAAGTAACCGCTGTCCCAAACAAAAATACAGCCATCGCCAAAGGACGACGGAATGGGTTTTGGAATTTGTTCACATTTTCCAAGAAAGGAATCGTGAACAGACCCAAAGGCACAGATGCCATCAACACAACTCCAAGAAGCTTATTCGGGACCAAACGGAGGATATTGAATACGGGATACAAATACCACTCAGGAAGAATTTCCAAGGGGGTTGCAAACGGATCAGCAGGCTCACCGACAAGTGCGGGATCCAATACTGCCAAACCAACGATCAATGCAAATGAACCCATGATTACTACAGGGAACATATACAGCAAATCATTAGGCCAAGCAGGCTCGCCGTAGTAATTGTGACCCATGCCTTTCGCCAGCTTTTCGCGGACGATCGGATCGGTCATATCCGGCTTTTTCAAAGTAGTCATGGGAATGCTCCTAGGGGTGAGGTCTCTGGTAATAAATTTCTAAACTACAAGCTTAAAATTTACAGAGGACCAGAAATTCCTTGCTTACGAATCATGAGGAAGTGAAACAGCATAAAGACTGCGATCAACCAAGGCAACACAAACGTGTGTGCGCTGTAGTAGCGAGTCAGTGTCGATTGACCTACGCTAGGTCCACCGCGCAACAAGTCTGCAATCAGAGTGCCCACAACAGGAATAGCTTCTGGTACACCAGATACAATTTTGACGGCCCAGTAGCCCACTTGGTCCCAAGGCAACGAGTAACCCGTCACACCAAAGGATACAGTCAGCACTGCCATCACAACGCCGCTCAACCAGGTCAACTCACGGGGCTTTTTAAAACCACCTGTCAAGTACACGCGGAAGACATGCAAGATCATCATCAGAACCATCATGCTAGCGGACCAGCGATGGACGGAACGAATCAGCCAACCGAAGTTGACATCATTCATAATGAACTGAACAGAGGTAAATGCTTCAGCCACAGTTGGCTTGTAATAAAATGTCATCGCAAATCCAGTCGCAAACTGAATAAGGAAGCAAGTGAGCGTAATCCCACCCAAGCAATAAAAAATATTGACATGGGGCGGCACGTACTTGCTGGATACGTCTTCGGCGATCGCTTCGAGATCTAAGCGTTCCTCAAACCAGTCATACACGTTTGCCATGGTTGGAAAGCGTTCCTAAAAATAAGTCCTGTTCGTTAGAAATGTAGCACATCTAAAATGCATCCCGCATAGGGAAAGCGGGTTCTAGAGCGTTATTGGGCCATTCCCATCAGCGAACTAACGGTATCCCATGTTTCCCAGTATGATAACAAAGTGTTAAGTTTTTAAGCCTCTCCTCTCACACTCCATGCGTAACCCCTTTTTCGACGATATTTCTGACCGAATTCACGCGATCGCTAAGCGAGGGTTTGTTGTAATTCTGACGGGGATCATGGTGGTGTCGATGTGCCTTGGAACGTCAAGCTCAGCGGAGGCGTTAACGGAAGATCAACGGTTGCTGAATGAGGTGTGGCGGATTATCGATCGGGCGTATGTGGATGCTAGTTTTAATCATCAAAATTGGTGGGCGATTCGAGAGAAGTACCTAAAGAAAAATATGCCCGATCGCGAAGCCACCTATCAACTGATGCGAGAAATGCTGGGGCTACTAGGCGATCCTTTTACCCGTGTGATGAATCCAGAGCAATATCGTAGCCTCCAAACCAGTACGTCCGGTGAACTCACGGGTGTGGGCTTACAAATTGCCTTAGATGCCGATCGTAATGTCCTAAAGGTCATGGCTCCAATAGCAGGGTCTCCCGCCGAAAAAGCAGGGATTCAACCGGACGATGAGATTCTTGAGATTGATGGCAAATCAACGATCGGTGTGAGCTTAGATGATGCGGCGGGTAAGATGCGCGGCAAATTTGGCACGGTGGTGATTTTGAAGATTCTCCATGAAGGAGATCCGGAGCGAGAATATGACCTCGTGCGCGATCGGATTGAACTAAATCCCGTTACATCTGAACTACGCGTAACAGAGCATCATCGGGTTGGATATATTCGTCTAACCCAGTTTAATGCCAACGCTCAAACCGAAGTGACCAGCGCGATCGCAGGATTAGAGAAACAAAAGGCCGATCGTTATATTCTGGACCTACGGAATAATCCCGGCGGGTTGCTACAGGCCGGAATCGATATTGCTAAACTTTGGATTCAGGACGGGGCGATTGTCTATACCGTCAACCGACAAGGCGAACTAGGTAGTTACTATGCAGAGCAGACGGCGGCAACCAATGACCCGATGGTGGTGTTGGTGAATAAGGGGACAGCCAGTGCGAGTGAGATCTTAGCGGGGGCATTGCAGGATAATCAACGGGCAACATTGATTGGTGAAAAGACCTTCGGTAAGGGCTTGATTCAATCGCTATTTAATCTCTCTGATGGTTCAGGTTTGGCCGTGACGGTGGCTCGATATGAAACGCCGAACCATAATGACATTAATAAACTCGGTATCACGCCCGATCGGATGGTAGAACTCGGCCAAGTCGCGCCGAAAGACATTGGCAAAGATTCGGATCCGCAGTATCAGGCGGCGATCGATTTTCTAGAAACAATACCGGACCGCATTCAAGCAAGCTAATTTTTATGGCTACAGAACGGACTTATCACGATCCTCTTCACGGCGCAATTACGCTATCTCGAACCGATCGCACTGAAGCCCTGTTGATTGAATTAATCGATACTCCCGCATTCCAACGATTGCGACGGATTCGGCAATTAGGTCTGGCGAGTTTGACATTCCATGGCGGCGAAGCATCACGGTTTACCCATTCCCTAGGGGTGATGGCCATTACCCGGCGGGCCTTCGATCGTTTATGTCTAAGTACGCCGAGCCTGTTACCTCATCGCGCCTTGGTGTTGTGTGCGGCGCTGCTCCACGACATTGGTCACGGTCCTTTTAGTCATACGGGCGAGGAGGTGTTTTGGACCCATCACGAGGTTTGGACCTGCAAAATTTTGAATGAGTCGTTGCCGATTCAGACGTTGCTTGATTCCCATGACCGCAGTCTACGATCGCAACTTGTTCAAATTTACCAAAAGAGTCATCCCATTCCTTGTCTGTGGCAGTTGATCTCCAGCCAATTGGATTGCGATCGGCTCGACTATCTAATGCGCGACAGTTATATGACCGGAGTTTCCTATGGTCAGCTTGATCTCGATCGGATTCTTCTCGCGTTACAAGTAGATCCAACAACGCAGCAATTAGTCGTGGCACGGAAAGGTTTGGGTGCGATTGAGCATTATTTAGTGGTGCGATCGTTTATGTATTCTCAGGTTTATAATCACGGAAAAAATATTGCGGCGACCTGGTTGCTCGATCGGGCGTTCACGAGGGCACGAGACTTACTGGCGACAGGACAAGAGCTAGCAATTGATGAAACGGTGCGAGCTTGGCTAAATGCAAAAGAAGTCCCGATGCTGTTACCTGATTATTTAGCTGGGGATGACACCGTGTTTCAGTACCATTTGCAACGTTGGCAAGCAAACCCAGACCCGATTTTGAGTGATCTTTGTCGGCGATGCTGCGATCGGGATTTATTTAAAGCTCGTGAAGTATCTCATCTGGGACCAGCAGAGCAACAAGAGCGTTTCCATCAGACTCAGCAAGAGATGAGGGCGATCGGTTTAGATCCGCATTATTACACCGGATTTCGAGTGGCTCGTAGTAAGGGATACGCACTCTATCAAAAAGGTATCAAGCTCCAACAAGATGGCGAACTCACAGAAATTAGTGAGGTGTCACCGCTGATTAAAACGATCGCAACCACTCAAGAACGGTCTTGGGTGGTTGCGGTTGAGAGATGAATTTGAGAGCCTACTGATTCAAGGTAGTAGTTGGTTTTTGACCGAGGTTTCGTTGGGAAATAAGTTTGGTAATGGTCGAGACCGCCCGGACATATTGAGGGTCATCCAATGTTCCAAGTAAACGAGGGTTGCTATAAAGCTTCTCCAGTTGTTCACGGGTCAAAGGCAACACAACATCCGGCTGGATTCCTTTCTGGCTGATATCGGTGCCATTAGGTGTGTAGTAATGAGCAATCGTGACCGCCAAACCCGAACCATCAGACAGCGGATGAACCGACTGCACCAATGCCTTACCAAAGGTCTGGGTACCGATGATAGTGGCGCGTTTGTTGTCTTTGAGTGCGCCAGTCAAAATTTCGCTGGAGCTAGCCGAATTTTTGTCTACCAGCACCACCAAGGGCAAGTCGCTAATGGCTGTGCGATTGGCCACGAGTTCATCAGTGCCACCTTTGCGATTGACGGTTTTGACAATGCCGCCTTCATT
>JAJAYH010000057.1 GCA_026786325.1 Alkalinema sp. CAN_BIN05
TCGTGGAGCGGTCGGAGTTTTAGGATGGGGTGGGGAAGGAAGGGGGGAGTTAGCCCAGTCGCATCACCCACTGGAACAACCTTGGGAACGGTCGTACATACAGTACATCTTCCATTAAGATTCTATGAAGCAATCTAAACTCGTCGAAAGAGTCGCTATACTCATCTGTGATTCCATATGAAACTCTGAATTGGGGTCTTACATACAAGAAGGGATCGTACTTATCGAAGTTTTTTGTATCGCCTACTACTCGAAGGTCAGCAATCCCTAATCAGAATATTCGTTGAAATTAAATCTAAGAGTAGATCTATTTATCTTGAGCAATTAACTGATGTCTAGGAATTTAACCCACACTTTACTTTATAGCTGGACAATCATTGCCGCCATACTTGGCACAAGCAGTGTATCCTCAGCTCAATCAATGTCAGAACAGAAAATTAGAATGGCACTCGATATAATGGCGGTGCAACAGGGAACTTGTGTGACGATAATTAGCGACCCGAATCCCCCAACCAACTTACGTTCAACACCTAGGGCGGAAACTAGAAATATTATTGGTCAGCTACGTCCATTTACTCTCGTTACCGTAACAAATAATCAGGATGGTTGGCTTGAGATCACTGCTCCAAACCAAGGATGGGTTTCACTAAATCTTACTCGCGCAAGCTGTGGTAGCGCCGTTGACAATTCATTCTTTAAGCGACTGAAGAACCTTGGTGAGCTTTCATTAAAGGGCGATCGTAATGCATTAGATTTATTGGTTCGTTACCGTTACCAAGGTGCTGATGGGGTATCAGCAGACGTGCTCGATTCAGAGTATTTACCTAAATTGCTTGAAACTCAAACTGAATTGCTTATGTCAAATTTAAACTCTCAACCGGAGCGTGGGAGACAAAGAATATTAGAGAATCTATCAATGACTTTCAGCAAATCAGGAACAGACTGGCAGCGTCAGATGCGTAAAAAATTGGAAGCCGAGTTGTCAAGGCGGAAGGATTCCCCTGTGGCTAAGACTTGGCGGTCTCTAAGTGTCCGATAGGATGCCTGTCTAGGTGTTATTTCGCTGTGGTAGAAAGTAGTATTCTCGTTCTTGCATACAAGTAATTACCGAAAAATAATTTCATTCCTAAAATACAAAATTTGAGTTTCAAGAAGGTGTAGCCAAAAATATGAGGTAGAAAGTTTAGCTATGCCTTGCTACCAATGTGATGCGTGGCTTTTTAATTTTTCTTGACACAAACTAACACCTAGACAGGCATCGTGTCCGATAGGTATTTAGATTGGGCACAAAACTATCCCTTGTCGATACAGCAATGAACGATCCACTATCAGAAAGACACAACTACAAATAACATCGATCGGTGTCATGAGTGCGATCGTCCATAGTGGATCTGTCACGATCGAGGAAGACCGATCGGCTATACTACAACCAGAAGTTCGATCGTCTCTTTGGAGGTTTCTCCTATGTCTGATTCAATGCCAACCCTGGAATGTCTCACGCAAGAAATTCAACAAATCCCATCATCACAATGGAATAACCTCCTAGAACTCCTGAAAATATTTCGCCAAAGCGTCAATCCTCCCCAAACTCTCAATCCCCCGATCGTTAATCAAGCCGCCCTCGACCTACTGCGATCGTGGCGGGAAGAAGGCAATGAAGAAGAACAACGTGAAACCTGGGAATTTCTTCAGCAAGCCCTCGACGAAGACCGTTTATCCGATCGTCCTTTATTCCCATCATGACTCGCCACATAATTCTTGACTCCGGTCCCCTCAGCATGGTGACAAACCCAAAAGCAAATGGCATCACCTTAGAATGTCAACTTTGGCTCGACCAACAAATCAGACAAGGAGCGATCGTCTTCATTCCTGAAATTGCAGACTATGAAGTCCGCCGAGAACTCATTCGTGCTAAAAAGGCAAAAAGTATTCAACAACTGAATCAACTTCAAAGTGTTTTAGAATATCTGCCATTGACAACAGCAGTCATTCTCAAAGCCGCAGAACTCTGGGCAATCGTCAGACAACAGGGTCAACCCACTGCTGATTCCACCGCGCTTGATGGAGATGTCATCCTCGCCGCCCAAACCCTAACGATCGCCCAACAACTTCAAAAAGAAGTAATCATCGCAACCACTAATGTTGGACATCTTTCTAGATTTACAACAGCACAACATTGGCAATTCATACAATAGTTAAAGACCCGTTCTACTTCCTCAGCCAAGTTTATAGATCAGCAATCCTTCGGAGTACTACGCTAACGTTCCAAAATCTAGAAGTGCGATTATTTATACTGGATCTGTCACGATCGCGGAAAAACGATCGGCTATACTAAAATCAGAAGTCCGATCGTAGGGAATGAACAATATTAATTTTGTTTTAGCCATGCTTCTAGATCAGCGATCGTTCCAAAATCCAGCAATGCGATCGTCAACGATTCCAGTTTTACAATATCTAATGCTGCGATCGACTTCTTAGTTTTTGCAGGGAGTTTTCCGAGTTTGCGATCGAGGAGGGTGGAAACGATCGATCGGCTTATGTATTCTTCAGCTAAGTTTCCAAATCGACGATCGCTCCAAAGCCGAGAAGTGCGATCACCCGTACTGGATTTTTGCCGATCGAGGAAGAGCGATCGATCGGCTATAATGTGAGGCGACGCTAGCGGAAGAGAAACGATCGTCATGCCGACCACCCTCAACATCGACCCAGAACTCCTTCAAGCGGCGATCGCCTTAGATTCCGAGTCTTCAATTGATGCGATCGTTGAGCAAGCCCTTAGACGGCACATTGAATATTTCCAACAACTCAAAATCACCGAACTCTTTGGAACGATCGACTACCAGGAAGACTACAACTACAAACAACAGCGATCGGTATCATGAGTGCGATCGTTGATACCGTGATTTGGTCATTAGCACTCCGCCGCGATGCATCTCGTCAAAACCCACAAGTCGTAGAAATCCTGCAATCTTTGATTCGTACTCAACAGGTTGCAATTTTTGGTTCAATTCGCCAAGAAATCCTATCTGGAATTCGTCATCAAACCCAATTCGATCGTCTACGGAATGTACTAAGAGCCTATCCAGACATAGTTTTGAGCATTGACGACTATGAACTCGCCTCTGAGTTTTTTAATACCTGCCGTAGTCGTGGCATCCAAGGCTCAAATACAGACTTCTTGATTTGTGCAGTCGCCCATCGTCGAAATTATCAAATTTTCACAACCGATCGTGACTTTGAAAACTTCCAACCATACATCCCAATCACGCTCATACAAGTTAAAGCATAACTTCCTCATCTTTTCGGAAATGATCGCTCGTCCTAATTCCCTTTCAACCAAACTTCTAGATCGGCAGTGATTATTTATACTGAATCTGTCACGATCGCGGAAAAACGATCGGCTATACTACAACCAGAAATTCGATCGTAGGGAATGAACAATATTAATTTTGTTTCAGCCATGCTTCTAGATCAGCGATCGTTCCAAAATTCAACAATGCGATCGTCAACGATTCCAGTTTTACAATATCTAATGCTGCGATCGACTTCTTAGTTTCTGCGGGGAGTTTTCCGAGTTTGCGATCGAGTTGCGTGAGGACGATCGATCGGCGTTCTTCAGCCTTGACATCTTTATAAAAACGAGTCTCTTGAAACGTGATGTCTAATCCCAGCATGTTTTCTACCTCAGCACGGCTTAAATTATTGAACGTGTAAACCACGATCGTCGTTAGCATTTCCATTATGGCGCGGTTTGCTTGTGGATCGCGAATCTCTTCTCTCGTCCGATCGGCCAAATACCGTGCCGTCTCCCTCGCTTTCTTTGGTTTCTCAATGGTCAACGCCAACAAGGCCAGACCGATCGGCAGTTCTCGTGCATCACCCAAGTCATTCAAATAAATTCGATGAAACTGATCGCTATTAATCAAGGCCCGATAAGGATGAATGTCCTTTTGCTCCGTCTGGCGGGATGGATAAATCACCACCGCTTGCCAATCTGAGAACTTCTCGCGATTTCGGAAAAAATGATTCGACGATTCACTTACCAGTCGTTCATAGAGCCGATCGTCCCGTTGAAACTGAACTTCACCGTAATACACAACTCCAGGCTTATCATCCGGCGGCAAAATACGCCATCAATTTCAAACTTCGGCTCCTTCACCGCAACAGAATCAAACCGATAACGCGCCGCATTCTCAGGCGCATCAGGCAATAATTCAAACAACAATGTCGGTGATTGCTGGAACAACCGGAAAAAGATAGAATCTCGTTTCATAAACACCAGACTACGATCGCTAAA
>JAJAYH010000058.1 GCA_026786325.1 Alkalinema sp. CAN_BIN05
AAAGGCATTCCTGACACGGCCCGAAGTTGTTGTTCAAATTGCGAAGTTACGGATGCATCTAAGGTGTAATGGCCGGAATTGTGAGTGCGGGGTGCTATTTCATTGACCAGTACTTGGCCATCCAACGTTTCAAAAAATTCAATCCCAAAAATCCCTACTACTTGCAAGCTTTCGACAATTGTTCGTGCGATCGCTCCGATCGTTTGCTCTAACCCAACAGGCAATTCGATCGGCACAATCACTCGATGACATACTGCATTTACTTGTTGAGTTTCTACAATTGGGTAGAGCGAAACTTCACCATCTAACGATCGGGCTACCATCACCGCTAGCTCTCGTTTAAAGGGTACAAATGCTTCTAAAAGTAAATCGATCGCAGGCACTTTGGACAATACTTGATCCAACTCGGATTGCGATTTCACAATGAATGTCCCGTAGCCATCGTAACCATTTCGGCATGTTTTTAAAACACAAGGAAACGAGATTTCAGTTGCATCCGAAAGGTAACAAAATTCTGGGGTTGGTAAATTCCGATCGCGCAAAAAACACCGCTGATCATACTTATTAATTAAGGGCGAAAGAGATGACAATGACGGTCGAAAACAAGCGCCCTGTTCGGCCAGCTTAGACAGCGCATCCAAATCTACAAATTCATTTTCAAACGTAATTACATCACTGTTCGTCGCCAACTTTTCGGTCCCATTCGGATCCGTCACTGCCGCAAAAATAGTCTCATCCGCGATCGCCACTGCCGGATCCGCTGAATTTGGGGTCTGTACTCGTAACTCCAATCCAAGTTTTTTAGCCGCTGCTGCCATCATCCAAGCCAACTGTCCGCCGCCCACAACACCAACTCTCGTCACCTTTCTCGCCATATTTCCCGTCACCAAAGCACTCATCAACTCACCCCGCTCAATTCGCACATTCACCATTTCGTCCCCCATGAACCCACGAATTGTATCGGATTTGAGACCTTTATAATGAGCGGCGAGCGTGCAGCCGATCGCCCGTCCTGTCTAGGAAATGTAAAAAACCACTAAATAAGTTGGCTTAGGGGGTTGATCAAACGCTAGATATGGTGTTAGATCAGTTTCATAGATGAATGGGTTAAAACCAAATTCTCTTTGCTCATGCTGTGGTTATTCACAAATCCTGATGACTCGCTCCAGGCTTCGTGAATAGCCATTTTTTTGTATTTTTATCTGACGACCTAGCGAATAAATTTAAAGGCCCATACGGTCTAAAATCTGCCTCAATACAATTGCTGTCCACTCCACATCTGCTGTTGTAGTTTCGCGGCCAAAGGTTAGCCGAATGCCCGTCTTCGCAATCCGATCGTCATGACCTATTGCCCGCAAAATCAAACTTGGCTCTAGTTTTCCGCTACTACACGCTGCCCCTGCACTAATGCCGATACCCGCGAGATTCATTTGTCGCACTAAGGCTTTACCATTTTGCTGCAAACCATCGGCATCAGGAAGACAAAAACTGGCATGGTGGGGCAGTCGATGGGTGGAGCTGCCCGTGGGTTTTAGAGCGGTGCCGAGGAGTTGCTCAAATAACCGATCGCGCAATTCTGTCAGCCGTACAGTTTCCGTCGCCATTTCCGCTGCGATCAATTGCGCTGCCAGCCCAAACCCTGCGATCGTCGCCACCGCCTGGGTTCCCGATCGCCAACCCGATTCCTGACCGCCGCCCAGCAAAATTGGCAATACCGTCACGCCCGATCGGATATAAAGCGCCCCGCAGCCTTGAGGCCCATAGAGTTTGTGGCTGGAAAGAGATAATAAATCAACAGGCAGGGCACTGACATCAATGGGCAAACGTCCCACGACTTGGACGGCATCGGTGTGAAAAAGAATATTATGCGATCGGGCAATTTCAGCAAGCTGGGCGATCGGTTGGATGCTGCCAATTTCGCTTTGGCCCCAGATAATCGAAATTAACACCGTATTTGGCTGAATCGATCGGAGTAAATCTGCCGTACTCACTAATCCCAAATCATCGACCGGAAGACGAGTCACCTGCCAGCCCTGAGCTTCGAGGTGTCTGGCGGGTTCGGAAATGGCGGAATGTTCGACGTTAGAAATAATTAAATGTTGGGGAGTCGAAAACTGTTGAGTAATCCCAAAAATAGCTAAGTTATTCGCTTCTGTTCCGCCCGACGTAAAAACTATCGTCTCTGCGGGCGCACAAATTAACTGGCCGACCTGAGTGCGGGCCTGTTCGAGTAAAGTCGCCGATCGGTTTCCCCAGACATGGAGGCTGGACGGATTGCCCCATTCCTGCACCATCACGGTCTGCACGAGATTGACGACCTCACGACGCGTGGGGGTCGTGGCGCTATAGTCCAGATAAATTTGCATAGTCTGTATTTGCATAGTCCTTATTGTCGCGCCTTAAGAGCGTCGGGGCAATCGCTGGGGCAATCTAAGAGGAGGATTCTTAGAGAACTAACAAGATGAACGGGAACATTCGGACCAGCCTAGCGACCCAAGTTGTCGTGCTATCAGCAGCAGTATCAGCAATGGTATTAATAACCGTCGGTTGTCAGCGCACGTCTCTAACGGATAGTGCGCCAATAAAACTTACCCGATCGCCCGCCCTTCCCCAAGACCGTCTCATCCAGGCATACTTCAATCATAGCGAAGCCGCCGATTACTTAGAATCCGATCGTAAATTCCCTAAAGGGCAGCCTATTCAACGTGCTGGCGACAATCTTGAACAGGTGATGATCGATGCGGTGACTCAGGCTAAAACCGAAATTAAAATCGCTATCCAAGAATTTCGATTGCCTCGCATTGCCCAAGCCCTCGCGATCGCGGCCAAAAACGGGATCAAAATCGAAATCATTTTAGAAAACAAATATTCACTGCCCTACAGTGCCATCGCTTCGTCCCAAGCCTCAACCCTCAACGAGCGCGATCGCCAGCGCTATGAGGACAATAGAGCATTCATCGACATCAATCGTGACGGAGTTTTAAGCGCCGAGGAAATCCAAACGCGAGATGCATTAGTTGTTTTGGACAATGCCAAAATTTCTCGCCGGGACGATACCTCGGATGGCTCCAAAGGCAGTGGATTGATGCATCACAAATTTATGGTGATTGACGGCAAAACCACGATCGTCACCTCCGCCAACTGGACAACCTCTGACATTCACGGCGACATGGGCAATCCTAGCAGTCTCGGCAACGCCAACAGTTTGGTCAAAATCGAGAATGTCGATGTCGCGAATGCCTTTATCCAAGAATTCGACCTTATGTACCAGGGGCGCAAATTCAAAACGCGCAAACCCGATCGCCCGGTTCAAACCTTCATCGTTGGAGACTCTAAATTAAAACTTCACTTCTCCCCGATCGCCGTCAAAAAACCTTGGACCGACAGCAGTAACAGCCTGATTGCCGATACTGCGGACCAAGCCAAAACGTCCCTGGATTTAGCGCTATTTGTCTTTTCCGATCGGCAACTCTCCGATCGTCTGTCCGCATTACCTCAGCGAAATGTCACCGTGCGCGGCCTATTTGACCCCGGATTTTTCACGCGGCCTTACAGCAGCAGTTTGGATATGTTAGGAATTCCGGTCGATTCCCCTTGCCGCCAAAGTTCTCGGCAAAGCTCCCGGCAGCCCGATGATCTGCCCGATCGCCAATCATCTCGTAAGCCATCTCGTAAGCCATCTCGCAAGCCCAAAGCACTCA
>JAJAYH010000059.1 GCA_026786325.1 Alkalinema sp. CAN_BIN05
CCCTGATGACGGTGAATCCCTCTATAGCTGCACCACTTTGCCATACAATTCAAAATCAAACCGTGTGCATTCTTACGATTAAACGCAGCGCCAAAAATTATTGGGAATACAGTGCAGCCGTTAGCATTGATGGGAAACGAGGCCGCAAAGAACCCTATAACTGTCGTGGTCGCTACAAAACTCGTCGTGATGGCACGATTGAATATTTTGACAATTCATCTATTGGAACCTTGGTTTGTAAGACCTACAAGCCTCTTCGTGTCGGGGTTCCGGCTACTTTGAATATGGATTAAAGACAATCATTTAGAATTGATTTAATTCGTCCAACAAGATATTGGCGGTAATATCAGCCACAGAATACAGATATTAATTCATGTATCATAATATTACAACTTCCAATACTCAGCTCTCCTAAACTCTTATGTTTGAACTTCTTCAATATCGTAAGTTCCGTGATACGCCCAGTGTTCGTTTTTTTGACATCACCATATCCACATCCAACGCCCGAGACTTGGTCGTTCATCAAGGTCCAGCCGTTAGTCCCAATGATACCAGTTCTGGATTTTGGCAGTTTTATCTCCATCCCCACCAAGAAGATAATCTGTTAGCTCTAACGGGTGGCCGGACTTTTTATATCGTGAATTTTGATTGGGATATCCCGTACCATATGGTTCGGCTTGATTCTCAAGGCGATATTTTGCGGATTCCGCCGGGAACCTTTCATCGATCGGTCTCCGATCTTCATGGGTCCATAGTCCTGAATCAAGCTGTGCGATCGATCACAACAACTATTGAGCGTGAATTTCGGGTTTATAACAGTGAAGAGATTGCCCGATTGTTCGCCATTACCTCTGCTGCTGCTGCCCCACCTGTGATGCATGGATTCCACGATCGGCATTTACGAATTGTGGCTTAAGTCTCGGAGTGATTGGATGCTCGATATGTTGAATGTTAGAGCACTTCCGAATACTGTTTGAGTTCTTGAGCCATCCGTCGCATTCCCCGCATTTGGTCATGGCGGATAAATGATAAGGCAAACCGCCCGATCGCCCCTGAGATCTTTTCTTGATAGAGATATTTGGTGCGATCGGGTCCAATTTCTTGTAACTCCATTGAGACCTCGCTGGTAAACCCTGGGATCACCGCCCGCCACTGCACCCCGTAGCCATCCATCACCTCCCGGACCTTCGCCCGAAACTCTATTGGTTCATCCCCAGGGACTCGCCGCACCGCCAACAGCACCTCTTTCCCCGGTACAAACCCAGCACGGGGACTACAGTCATATAGAAATGTATTCCAAAACCGCCAGCGATCTTTATAGACCAACGACTCCCACACGGCTTGGCGTGGTGCTTCAATCACAATTTCGGTGTAGAGAGTCGGCATGGACAGGCCCTTGCTGGTAAGCATATTTGTCCTATTGTGCCAGGAATTTTGCCGACTATCCGGCTTTAATTGGCCGAATTGATCTTAAAATCAAAGGCTGAACTTATGCTTTCAAAGCTGGATCGTGTTTTATATGGCAACTCTGACCCCGAACCCGAGCTACAGTATCGCCCTTCATCTGCAATTGCCTAATCGGCCCGGAATGCTTAGCTCCGTCATCACAGTTATTTCTGATCTTGGGGGAAGTCTGGGTCAGATTGATCTAATTGAACAAACCCGCGATCGCAGCCATCGATCGATCAATGTCGATGCCTCCAGTGAAGACCATGCAGCAGCGATTACGGCAGCGGTGAGTGCGATTGCTGATGTGACGGTGGTGAGTGCAGCCGATCGGACGTTTGCCATGCACCAAGGGGGAAAAATCACGGTCAATAGTCGTTTCCCATTAACCCAACAATCTGATCTCGCCATGGCCTATACGCCCGGTGTTGGCCGGGTTTGCAAGGCGATCGCAGCAGACCCTGAACGGGTCTATGAATTGACGATCAAACAAAATATGGTGGCGATCGTTACGGATGGTAGCGCTGTGTTGGGGCTGGGAAACTTGGGGGCAGAAGCGTCTATGCCCGTGATGGAAGGGAAGGCAATGTTGTTTAAGGAATTTGGCGGAGTGGATGCCTTTCCTATTTGCCTTGCGACTCAGGATACGGAGGAAATTATTGAAACAGTCAAACGAATTGCGCCAGTATTTGGCGGGGTGAATCTTGAAGATATTGCCGCTCCCCGTTGTTTTGAGATTGAAGCACGATTGCAAAAGGAATTGAATATTCCGATTTTTCATGATGATCAACATGGCACCGCGATTGTCGTTCTTGCGGCATTAACCAATGCATTGAAGTTGGTGAAAAAATCATTATCTCAAGTTCGCATTGTCATCAACGGTGCAGGTGCCGCTGGCATTGCTGTTGGGACGTTGTTAAAAAAAGGGGGGGCGACGGATATTTGGATTTGCGATTCTAAGGGGATTGTCTCGATCGATCGTCAAGATATTAATGATTCAAAGCGTGCATTTGCGGTCGAGACTGCTGGTGATCTTAGTTTGGCGATGCGCGGGGCCGATGTATTCTTGGGTTTAAGCGCGCCGGGTGTGGTGAGTGTTGAGATGGTGGAGTCTATGAATACAAGTCCTATTGTATTTGCTATGGCTAATCCTATTCCTGAAATTCAGCCGGAATTGGTTCGAGATATTGTGGCAATTATGGCCACCGGACGCAGTGATTACCCGAATCAAATCAATAATGTATTAGCATTCCCCGGACTCTTCCGAGGCGCATTGGACTGCCGTGCGACGAGATTAACGACAAATATGTATTTGCAGGCTGCTCTTGCGATCGCTTCTCTTGTCAGTGATGATGAAATAAGTAATATCAATATTGTTCCATCGGCATTTGATTCTAGAGTCGCTCCGGCGGTGGCAGAAGCCGTGAAAAAAGCGGCGAGAGAAGATGGCAGCGCGTTGAAATAGACAAGTTCTTTGAGTTCCCCTTTACTCAATCAGAAAGGGGGAATTACCGAGAGTTCTTATTCAAATACAGTTTTAACTATAGTATGGGTTTTATATGACGATCGATCGTTTGGTGATCAATCTTTCTCATCTCAGTCAACGTCCGACAGGCCATACGGTGTACGCGCAAAATGTTATTCCGCATTTGCGATCGTTGTCACCCACCATTCTAATTAGTGAAGCCGCATTACCAGAATGGAAATTAGCCCATCCTGATTTAGATCTTCAGCCAGTTCCAAGTAATATCAATCCTGACTATGGAACAAAAGGCCATATTCGACGTTTGATTTGGACCCAATTTCAATTGTCGCGTCAGGCTCGAAAATATCAGGCAAATTTGCTATTTTCCCCCATTCCTGAGATTCCACTTTGGTCACGCATATCCTCTGTTGTTATGCTTCATGATTTCATTCCCTACCGATTTCTTAAGTCTAGAACGCTTCTATTTAAGTACTATCGTTACTATGTTCCGCTTGTTCTGAATCAATCAAAACACATCATTTGTAACTCTGAGGCGACAGCGAATGATGCGATCGAATTCTGTGGAATTGATGCAAAAAAAATGACGGTGATTCCGCTGGGTTATGACAAACAGAACTTTAGATTTCTGGATTTACCGACCCAAAATTATGTGCTTTACCTTGGCCGATCGGACCCTTACAAAAATCTCGATCGGGCGTTGCGTGCCTTTGCCCAAGTCC
>JAJAYH010000060.1 GCA_026786325.1 Alkalinema sp. CAN_BIN05
ACTATGCCGATAGCTTTCAAGATGCGATCGGTAATTTAGAGGAAAAAATTTCCGAGCGAGGTGGTATGACCGTCGGCTACTGGTCTACGGTTGGATACGAATTTAATCAGTCTAAAGGGGTGAAGGATGGTAAATTTGTCGGTCTTGTGCTGGATGAAGATAACCAGTCTGAATTGACCGATCGACGGATTAAAAACTGGGTGGCTCAACTCAAGCAAGAGTTTGGTATTTAAAATCAGAATTTACAATGTATGAAAATCTGCTCGATTGAACATTGCATTGAGATCTTATTCAGTCACCATAAATCCTCCTCCAGGCTTCCAATAACTCAGTTTGCCGATCGGTCGCCCTCTGAATCGAGTAACGATCGGCTGTCTAGGGTTTGGTTGGGTGAGGGGCGATGACCTACGATCGGACTTTGGATAGCGATTTTTGGAGGCGATCGGAGTTAAGTCAATTCAAATTTGAAACTCTTTGAAAAAATGCAGATCAACGCCATAAGTTTTACGAGGTGTCAGCCCCAATTCTAATTTTTCAAACATATCCAGTAACTTATCTCCATGGACTAACTCGATCGGTGGAACACCATCACGAACAGCTTCCTTTTGAGCATCTGAAGTAAATGTTCCAGTCGTTAATATAATTCCTTTATCTGCGCGCCCACTCATAGCGCCTCGAAAGTCTCGAACCTGTGAAACGACGACTGTTCCGATATATCGTTTACATTGAAATAGAAATTTGAAACTAACAAAGGGATTAACTTGTAAAATTCCTTGTCCATCAATGCCACCATCTCCAGAGCGCCCACTGACGATGACTTGTTCAAATCCAGATTCTCTGAGCAATCGTTGGCAAAGACGTTCAAAACCTGATGGCGGAAGTGCCAACATCACATCAAGTAGTCTTTTTCGATATGAAGAGTCTTCACTGTCTGCCGTGTCATTAGGTGCAATTGTCTCATCGGTAGATTCTTCTTGTTGAGATACAGTTGTCTCAGAATTCTTACCACCCTGAAATTCTGAATGTATTTGCTGAAAAATAGATATTGATTCTCCGAAAGACAGTGTAATCACTTCTCGTCCTTTATAAGGCTCCACACACCTCGCCTTGAGGAGTCCAGTAACCCCCTCATCCACATTTACCCAGAATTTCAGCCGCTCCCGTCTCCATACAATCCATAGAAGATCTATCTAATCACTGCATGAAGCTGTTCCATCCAAATGCGAGTTCCATAAACTCCCTTGAGTAATGAAGGAACACTCAAGTCCACATCAAGCGCCTCCCAATGCAACCCATAGCCTGAGGGTGTAACCTCGATCGTGCCCAAATCTTCAGCACTCGCCTGAGCTAAGCCTTGTCCTAAATGATGCGGGAACATAAAAACTGCACCATCTCGAAGATGAATCACAATCTTTCCAGTTTCAATTTCATAATGCGCTGAAACAGCACGCGGCTCAGTCAAATCCACAATTTGAGCATTCATCTCTGCTCGATTGAACATTTCATTGAAATCTTGTTCAGTCACAATGAATTCTCCTCCAGGCTTCCAATAACTCAGTTTGCCGATCGGTCACAATTTCAAGCGCTTTGGTCGCATCACTGCGTTTCCCTCTTAGTAGGATAACGTTTGGCAGAATCTTAGCGCTACCCAAATCGACCTTAACTTCCGTCTCTCCTTTCAAGACGGACATGGGGTGGTTCATGATCATCTGTATAAATCACCACTCGAAACCCATCTTGTCGAAAAATTGTAGGCATAAATAACTTGAGTGACTGAGAATCAGCTATCGCCTACCCCACCACCTTCTCCAACGTCTCCACAAACGTCGGATAGGAAATCGAAGCCGCTTCCGCTCGGTGAATCGTTGTCGTCCCCGAAGCATTTAAGGCCGCGATCGCCAAACTCATCCCAATCCGGTGATCTGTAAAACTATCGACCTCAGCACCGCGCAATGCCGTTCCGCCCACAATCTCCATGCCATCGGGCAACTCCGTCACCTTTGCGCCCATTGCATTCAACTGCGTCGCCATCACGGTAATCCGATCGCTCTCCTTCACCCGCAACTCTTCAGCATCTTTAATCACGGTTGTTCCTGATGCAAATATTGCAGCAACAGCCAAGATCGGCACCTCATCGATCAATCTTGGAATAATCGAACCTTCTAACGTAATGCCGCGCAATTGACTCGATCGCACCCGCAGATCTGCCACAGGTTCCCCCGTCACTTCCCGCTCATTCAAAATCTGAATGTCTGCACCCATCATTTGCAACGCTTCGAGAACTCCGGTTCGGGTTGGATTCATGCCGACATTTTCGATCGTCAAGTCAGAACCGGGCACGATCGCCCCCGCCACCAACCAAAACGCCGCCGAACTAATATCTCCCGGCACAATCACAGTCTGTCCAATCAACTTTGCACCCCCCACTACTGTCGCACTGATGCGATCGGGATCCACTTTGACTGTGGCACCAAATGCCCGCAGCATCCGTTCACTGTGGTCGCGAGATAAGGCTGGTTCTGTCACCGTGGTTTCGCCGTCCACCATTAAGCCCGCTAACAGAATGCAGGATTTCACTTGTGCTGATGCGATCGGAGACTCGTAAGTTATGGCTTTGAGCTTTTGTCCCTGAATCGCTAAGGGAGCTAAAGAATTTCCCTTGCGGCCCCAAATTTGTGCGCCCATTTGTTGCAATGGTTTCACGACACGAGACATGGGCCGCGATCGGATAGAATGATCGCCCGTCACCGTGAAAAACCGATCGGGATGACTGGCCAAAATCCCCAACATCAGCCTCGTCGTCGTCCCCGAATTCCCCGTATCCAGCACATCTTCCGGCTCTCGAAGATTACCTAAACCAATGCCCTGAACTCGGACTTCGGTGCTATTCAGTTCAGAAATCGTTGCCCCCATCGCCCGGAAACAAGCCGCCGTACTGCGTGGATCTTCGCCTAATAACAAGCCATGAATCACCGTCTCGCCGTCGGCCAACGCACCCAGCATCAGCGATCGGTGCGAAATTGATTTGTCGCCCGGAATCTGAATCCGTCCCTGTAATCCAGATGTAATCTTGTCACCTTGAATCACAAGATCCTGATGATTGCTGACAGAATTCACTGAAATGGCAGAAGGGGAATTCATAGAGGATTAGTTTAGGGGAGTTACGGACAAGATTTCACGGACAATCCTATCAAGGAACGGCTGCACTCCTCATAACCAAGATTTTATGCTCACTTATTTTCGCCGCACTATCTCGTTCTCCATGGCTTCAACTGATATGCCTGTCTGATCCACCATTGAGACCACGGCAACGCTATATTAACGAGAACGCGATCGTGACCACCTGCTGATCACCGAATCCCACGTCTCAGAATCTAGATTTTTTGGCATTATGCAACCGGATAAAATGCGGCTGATCTGGATAGAACTCTCGCCCGTTGTATCCGACGATCGCTTTTTGCTTGATGCCTGTGATCATGACAATGATGAGGAAATTATGGGTTCAATTGTAATGCGATCGTTGACATGATTGAATTGAGTCTCAGAATCCCTGAGCCTTCGGTCTACCACTCTCTTAAGATACAAGAATTGAAGAATGGATCTATTTATCAAACCAATTGACAAGTTTTAGCTGTAGAAAACGCTGAAAGTCCTTCACATTACGGGTCACTAATGTTGCATTTTGACTGAGTGTAATGCTAGCAATTAGCAGATCGGCACGCCCTGCTTTGCGCATTGATGGCATTGCAGCCAACTTCTCGAATTGGGCGATCGCATTGTTGTCAAAGGGAATAATTCTGATTTTATCTAATTGATGTTCTGTTTCTAGCAAAAGTCGCTGGGCACGAAGTAAAGAATCGCCTTGATCTGCCTTGAGCAGGAATTCAATTCTGCCGCGCAACATTTCAACTTTGGTGATAACTGTAATGGCGATCGTGGCATTGCCTAGTTGTTGAACTGCGTTGATGATTTTCGGATTGCCTAAGTGGAGGGCTGTTAGGACATTGGTATCAAGGATGTACATTGCTACTTGTTGCCACTAGGCATCACCACTGGTTGTCTCGCTGCCAAATCTATTTTGTTGTCGATCGCGATCGATTCCATCCTGCATCGCCTGCAATGTCTCATCGTGGGCAAATATCCCGGCCTGTCGGAGGAGAATGCTGCGATCGTCAGGGCGACCAAGCCAATCATCGATCGCGCTTTTTAAAAATCGCCAGGAATCGCTATCGATCGGCTGTCCGGGGATGCTGCCGTCGTTGGCTTTTTGGAGCAGGACTGAGGTGGAGAGCCGGAGGTAGTCAGCGGCTTCTTCTAGCGTGAATACGTCTAGGGAAGATAGTTTACTGCTCATGGCTGGAGGTGTGAATCTATGAGGATTTTATTCATTGTAACTTGGTTTAGAGTTTAACTAAATTATGCTCGATCGTCCCATTACGATAAATTCCTTCGACAGCTTGTAGCATTGTGGGTTACTCTTTTTTGTTCATTATAGCGTTTCTTGCAAAAGGCCCGATCCCCCTAGCCCCCTTGGTAAGGGGGAACCGGATTTGGAGGGAATTTGGGAGACTCCAAAATCATTCATTGCCAGACATTATGAATTGCATAGGCACTAAATTGATGATCAGCAC
Source organism: Alkalinema sp. CAN_BIN05 (assembly GCA_026786325.1). Lineage (GTDB taxonomy): Bacteria > Cyanobacteriota > Cyanobacteriia > Leptolyngbyales > Leptolyngbyaceae > JAAFJU01. Next base: position 4,632 of record JAJAYH010000060.1, read on the forward strand.
TCATCAGTGATAATTCTTGGGTAATTGCTTGGGAAATGATGATTCGATCGAATGGGTCGTTGTGGTGAAATGGCAGGCGAAGGTAGGTTTCGGTGTCTGAAAAGACGATCGGTAGAATTTTGATTTCAAGCTGGTTTAAAAGGTTCTCTAAGTCGTGAAATTCAGTACCAAATTAGAATGTGGGTATCAATGAGTAAATCCATGGGCTACAGGTATTCTTCAAATTCTTCAAGAGGTGCGTCAAAGTCGTCTGACATTGAGATTTTCCCTTTCAGGATACCGAAGCCATTGCGTTTCTTTTTGATTTCGGGAAGAGTTGCTTGTAGGGGAGATGAGAGAAAGGTAATAAGGACACGGCTTTCGTTGATGTTGGTGGGAGTTTCTAAAAGCTCGATCGTCCCATTACGATAAATTCCTTCGACAGCTTGTAGCATTGTGGGTTGCTCTTTTTTGCTCATTATAGCGTTTCTTGCAAAAGGCCCGATCCCCCTAGCCCCCTTGGTAAGGGGGAACCGGATTTGGAGGGAATTTGGGAGACTCCA
>JAJAYH010000061.1 GCA_026786325.1 Alkalinema sp. CAN_BIN05
ATAATTCCATTAGGCGTAATGGTGAAGTCATTCAAATTTTTAATCCGAAAGCGATGGGATTTGTAAATGCTGGGATCAATACCTTCAGTATTTGAAGTGCCGAGTTTTGACACTTTAATTTTGATCGCATCTTGCAATTGTTTATCGACTTGTAACGCAATCGCACCCAAGGCTTCAGTTGTAAATAAATCCTGGGCACGTAATACAGATCCGGTAGTGAGATTGACCGATCGGTAACGAACAAACGTGCTGGGATATGCCGCTACTCCTGTACTAGTATAGGTCAGCGATAAGAGACCATTGTCGTTGTAATTAACGGTGTAGTCCAGAGAAGTCAACCAATGGGCTTCTTTAAACTCGGTTTCCATCTCCGTCAACGATCGGCCAAAGACACTTTTTAAACTAATCGAATCTTGAATTTTGTCTTCCAATTCAGGTTCGGGGACGTTGATAATTACTGGATAGGAAAGTTTTGCTTCCCGATATTCCGATCGATCGCCGCCCGGTTTTCCCCAAGTGAATGTGGCGGTTTTGGCGCTCAGGGTTGCTTGTTCGAGTTGATTAGCCAGAGCTGGTTGGGGGGATACTCGTTGAGCAGACACTACTGTCTTCGGGACAATCTCTGGATTCTCTGGAGATGACTCTGGAGATGACTCTGGAGAGACGGGAGGTGATGTGATTGAGGCTGTGGGAGTTGGACGATCGGCGGACTGAAGTGTGGGAGTGCAGCCCAGCAATAGGAATACTGCGAAAAATGTAGCGGTGCGAGATGTTGTGAATGCCATAGGACGATCGCTCTTCAAAAAATATAGGACGCGTGGATGTTAGCCTTAATAGATACCGATCGCCCCTCACTGATTCCCGTCCAACCAATCGGTCAAATCATCTAAACCGCGAAAATCCAATAGATCCTCGGCTAAGATTTCGAGTTTCACGATCCGTAATGCTTGAATACGATCGCTTAAATGATCAGGCACAACGCCAACACAGCGAGTCAATTGTCGGAGAATGAGCGATCGTTGTCCTTGTTGGTGGCCTTCCTCTCTAGCGGTATCCACAACATTATTCATATCACGATAGTATTTAAGACTATTTTGATAACCATCTTGCTCTACGGGTGAAAAATTCGCGATCTCTGCCACATCAAACAAGTGACTAAAAATACTGTCTTGGAGAAGATCAGGACGATCGGTCAACTCCGCCAAATGTTTAAGCAGAAACAACCACTTATCTCGACGAGTTTCTAACTCATTGACAGATTTCGTGAATTTGGGGAGTTCAATGTAAATAAATTTTAGCTTTTCATAAAAAACTTCACAATGCTGATTTTTGAGTTCAACGATATGAACAGTGGTGTCATCATGCTTATGATCATCAAAAACAAAATCTAAAACTCCCACGGTATAAACCGGACTTAGTTTAAAATTCCACTCACCCTTAAGCGCTTGCTCTTGAACGGGGAAGGTCGCATAGTAGACGCTTCGGTCTTTGAAGAAATTTTGCTTTGCCTTTTGAATTTCAACAATAAATCGTTCGCCACTTTTCGCTTGACAGTAAATGTCAAAAATCGCTTTACGGTCAATTTGCTTATTACCCAAGTTCTCATTATTTTTAAACGAGAGATCTTGGATTTGATGGTAAGCGGGGAGAAGTGTATTGAGAAAATCGATCAACAAATCTTTATTCGGTTCAGTCCCGAAAACTCGTTTGAAGCCAAAGTCTGTAAGAAGACTGATATATTTATCTTGTAGGATCATAGCAATCGATCGATAAAGGCTTAGTTTCCATTATAGAACTACCATAACTCGTAATAAATTCGACTAACCAATCTTTCATACAATGAGTCGCCCGACAATCATCTTCATTGTAAATCACAATAGAATCGAGGTACTCGCGATCGCCCGTCGCCAACCATTGCGCATACCAATAGATAGACTGCGCCCCATTTGCTCGCTCATCACGCCAATCAAACCCCATCCACCGTGCGATCGGCTTCAACGCATACCCTTCTACAGGCAACACAACCAGCCTCGTCACCCGTTCATGCAAATCTACAAATCTTGACAGTAATGGATCAATTAACGATCGCGGTGTTTCATATTGTTTCGCAAGTTTATTCACCGTTTGAACTTCATAGGGACAAAAATGATAAATCGGAGCATCTGGATAACGCCATACCAATTCTAGAAATTCCTGCCAAACCTTACCTTCGTCTTCAACCACTTCCGCTAACAATGAATGAAACTCTTTCGTCTTATTTTCCCGATCGACGACCAATACACCATGCAAATAAATCAACTCTAACGACGGTTCAGATTCAATATCAAAATAGAGTTCAATTGGACTGTCAGAAAGCTCCGATCGCAGCATCGTAACGACGGGAATATTACTAGGAAACGCTTCTGTCGGTAACGCCACATTATCCGAGGACGATCGGGCTTGACGAACTAGCCGACGAGCCGCATCAGCCCCGAATCCAGGCGCATTATCTAGCAATTTCGGATCCATTACCGCCAGTGTTTCAATATCCGTAACATTTAGATTCACTAACTCATTATAACGAAGTTGCGTCACACCGGGCAGCAGCGATAAATGCTCCGTCGATTTAGCAATGCCATAGCAACTCGTATACCATTGGCAAAGACTACAACGATTACGAGAAATAAAGACTTCCGGGGGCGATTCTTGTCGCATTGCCTGAATACATGCCTGCAACACCTCTTCCATTTTAGGAAAGACATCCCACAGATCAATATCCGATGCGCCTTTATCTTTTAAGTAAATCTGAACCGACTCGCTCCAGCCTTCCTGAACAGCAGCCAATACCTTCATATGATAGGCAACCACGATTTGATATTCAGCCTTCGATCGTTTACTCAGCTTAATTTCAATGGGCGTATACAACCAATCCCCAAAACGCGACAATCCCGGTTGTTTAATTAAAAGATCAGGCTTACTCACCAGCGTTACGCCATTCTCTTCCGTCAGCAATACCCCCTGATAAATACAATCAGCACCCTGTTCCATCAGCGCAACAGTTGCGATACATCCAGCCTCCCAATTGTGCCGAGGATAATCAGGTTTTTGATAGGGAATTCCGAGTTCTTTTAAAACAATGCGTCGATTGTCGGCACTGTCTTGAATGAGTTTAATGACATAATCACTGATTTCATCTCGCACAGCTTGGTCGCCGTAGACATCTAAAAACGCACGACGGTTACATCGTTGATAATTCAACAGAAGTTCAGCCGTTAGTAACATGGACACGATCTCGAAAAGGGGAAGCTCAAATACATTAGAAGTTCAGCCATTAGCGATCGCCAGATGAATTCAGGAGAGCATACCGGAAAATCGCCTGATATGCCTTAGTGTAAAGCAGAAAAGGCCCTACGATCCCTTAAAGTTGATCTGTTGTCATGCAGGAGCAGTCATGGGTATTCCAGTCGTCGTTAATGGGGCAACCGGAAAAATGGGGCGGGAAATCATCAAAACCATTATGAATGCGCCCGGTTTAGATTTATTTGGAGCGGTGGCCCACAATCCCAAATGGGAAGGTCAAGATATTGGCGAGGTGATTGGAATGGGGCCGCTAGAGATTCCCATTACCAAAGACTATGAACCCATGATGGCCATGTTGTCTCAAGAACGGGAACTCGGCGTGGTAGTCGATGTCACCCATCCTAGTTCCGTCTATAGCAATATTCGCACCGCGATCGCTTACGGGGTACGACCCGTGGTGGGGACAACAGGATTGAGTCTCAATCAAATTAATGATTTGACAGAATTTGCAGACAAGGCCAGTACAGGCTGCATTTTGGCCCCAAATTTTTGCATTGGAGTTGTGCTGATGCAACAAGCAGCATTACAAGCATCCAAGTAC
>JAJAYH010000062.1 GCA_026786325.1 Alkalinema sp. CAN_BIN05
CTGGGATTTCTCTGCCCCAATTAGAAGCTGCATTCCCAAGTCATGCGGTTATTCGAGCTATGCCCAATACTCCGGCTCAAGTGGGTGCAGGTGTAACCGCGATCGCACGCGGAACTCATGTTAGTGATAATCAATTTGAGTTGGCTAAAAAAGTCCTGTCGGCGGTTGGGTCCGTCGTCGAAGTGCCCGAATCCATGATGGATGCAGTGACAGGGTTGTCTGGGTCCGGACCTGGATATATTGCATTGGTTGTGGAAGCATTGGCCGATGGTGGTGTCGCTTCGGGGTTGCCGAGGGCGATCGCGATGCAACTTGCCATAGATACTGTTTTGGGGACCGCGAAACTTCTAAAAGAGTCCAAGCTCCATCCCGCTGAACTCAAAGATCGCGTCACAAGTCCCGGCGGAACGACAATAGCAGGGGTTGCCATGTTAGAGGAACGTGGGTTGAGATCGGCGTTAATTGAAGCTGTCAAAGCGGCTACTGCCCGATCGAAAGAATTAGGCTCGTAGTCTTTGGTCTTAAGTTATTAATTTGATCTGTGGTGTAAATTACGGCGCAAACAAATCTAATGGCAAGTGTCCAAAGGTTTCATTCACATCGTCATCGTAGGACGACTGACAGGAAACAATAACCCCGCGATGATCCCCGTCGTAGGGTTTTGAGTAACAGGCTTCCGTTTTAGAGTTGTACTTGATATAGATGGGCTGACCTGGATCCGCAAAGGTCGGTTTTATTTCGTAGCCAAATGCAGCCAGATATTGTTGAAGTGCTAGCGCGCCTTCCGCATAATTTTCAGCACAAATGCCAATGAGTTGATATTCGGATCCATCCAGCACCAATGTCAGGGCTTCATATATGGATTCCCGAGATAATTCAGCGGGCAATTTTTTGACGCTGTTTGCTAAAGTCGATGCTTCTGTTGCCGTGTCAATTATCGTGAACTGTTGTAATAGCTCGATCGCAGATCTGACTTCAGCGGTGGATCCGGAGGTTTTACGATCGCGTCTGAGCTGATATGGATTTGGCATGTTATGGAGAAAATATTGGTTAGGTGTTCTTTTAGCAAACCATGTCATGAAGTGCAGACGCAAATGTATCGAACACTAGTAAAGCTCAAACTAGACTGCTAGACTTGATCCCATTAAGATTAATAATTACTTAACAATATGGCGCGCATCAAAACCGAGCAGGCATTCAAGGACGAAGTTCTACAATCATCAACTCCCGTATTAGTTCATTTTTGGGCACCTTGGTGCGGATTGTGCCGATTGATTGATCCCATATTGGAGCGGGCACACGCTGAATTTGGGGACAATTTTAAGCTGGTGGGTGTTAATGCCGATGAAAATCTGAATCTAGCCAGTAGCTATCGCATTACTAACTTGCCCACAGTGCTGTTATTTCAAGAGGGAAAGCTAGTGCATCGTGTAGAAGACTTCAAACGTAAAGAGCAGATTAGGGATGTCTTGGAGAGAGTGCTGTCGTCGGTCGTGAGATAGGACTGCAAGTTAAGATTAATTTACGGGGGTGGCTTTAATAGCTGTCCCCTTTTTAATGCTTTGGGCTAGGCTTATAAGGAACTGAAACCATTTCGTAGTTTTTGAGTGACGATCGGCATGGATGCAATATATGAGTATGCCTGGATCATTCCGGTGTTGCCGCTGATGGGGGCAATGCTGGTGGGTCTGGGATTAATTTCCTTTAATAAAGACACGAACCGTTTGCGAGGCATTGCATCCGGTTTTTTGGTGTCATTGATTGGCACGGCCATGGTGTTGTCCTTCGGGATTCTCGCCAGCCAGCTTGGGGGCCATGCTCCCTATGTAAGAATGTTTGAGTGGGCTTCGGCTGGAGATTTTACGCTTCAGATGGGCTACATAGTGGATCCACTTACATCAATGATGTTGGTGGTGGTGACGACGGTGGCGCTGTTGGTGATGATCTACACCGATGGTTACATGGCGCACGATGCTAGCTATGTGCGGTTTTACGCCTACTTGAGTTTGTTTAGCTCCTCAATGTTGGGCCTGGTCATCAGTCCAAATCTCGTGCAGGTGTACGTGTTTTGGGAGTTGGTGGGGATGTGTTCCTATCTGCTGATCGGCTTTTGGTACGATCGTAAAGCGGCGGCGGATGCTTGTCAGAAGGCTTTTGTGACGAACCGAGTTGGTGACTTTGGGTTGCTACTGGGGATTTTGGGATTGTTTTGGGCGACTCGAAGTTTTGATTTTGCCATCATGGGCGATCGGCTCCATGCCATGGTTGAAAATGGAACATTAAGCGGTTCTGTTGCGGCATTATTTGCAATTCTGGTGTTTTTAGGTCCAGTAGCGAAGTCAGCGCAGTTCCCGCTTCATGTGTGGCTACCGGATGCCATGGAAGGTCCGACCCCGATTTCGGCCTTAATTCATGCGGCGACAATGGTGGCGGCAGGTGTGTTTCTGATTGCCCGGATGTTCCCGGTATTTAGCCAGATTCCTGTGGTGATGGATACGATCGCCTGGACGGGTGCCATTACGGCATTCATCGGTGCAACCACTGCCATTACCCAGAATGATATTAAGAAAGGCTTGGCCTATTCCACGATGTCTCAGTTGGGCTATATGGTCTTGGCTATGGGCGTTGGGGCTTATAGTGCAGGCTTGTTTCACCTAGTGACTCATGCATTCATCAAGGCGATGTTGTTCTTAGGATCTGGGTCTGTGATTCACGGCATGGAAGAAGCGGTGGGCCATAATCCGGCTTACGCTCAAGATATGCGTCTCATGGGTGGATTACGGAAATTGATGCCGATTACTGCGACAACCTTTTTGATTGGAACCCTGGCGATTTGTGGGATTCCACCGTTTGCTGGGTTTTGGTCAAAGGACGAAATTCTTCACCGTGCTTACGAAGCGAATCCAAATCTTTGGTTTATTGGCTTTGTGACGGCGGGGATCACGGCATTCTATATGTTCCGCATGTACTTCCAGACCTTTGAAGGGGAATTGCGGGCGACGGATTCTGGGATTCTCAATATCATCGAAGGCGAACAGCTTCGTAAAATGGGAATTGCGGCAGGTCCGGGCGCTATGAATGCCAAAGAATTGGGCGCAGTAGCAACTCTGTCTCACGACGATCACGACGAGCATCATGGTGATCCCCACGAGTCTCCGTTGACCATGACGTTGCCGTTGATGGTGTTGGCGATTCCCTCAATGTTTATTGGTTTATTGGGCACGCCCTTTGCCAATTATTTTGAAGCATTTATTCATGCGCCAGGAGAGGTTTTTGTTCAGGAGCCTGTCGATTTGCCGGAGTTCTTGATCATGGGCGGTAGTTCCGTGGGCATTGGTCTTGTGGGTATTTCGATCGCAATCCTGATGTATCTTCAGAAAAAAGTGGATCCGTCAGTTTGGGCCGATCGGTTCCCGACCTTGTATGCACTTTCTAAGAACAAGTGGTACTTCGATGAGATTTACGATGCGGTGTTTGTTCGTCCATCTCGTGGTTTAGCGCGTCAAGTTTTGGAAGTGGATTACAAAGTCGTGGATGGCGTGGTGAATCTCACTGGATTCCTAGCGCTGTTGACGGGCGAAGGTCTGAAGTACATCGAAAACGGTCGAGCGCAGTTTTATGCCTTGATTGTGTTTGGGGCCGTCATTGTATTTGTGATTGCTTCTGGATTTGCTTAAGTTAGTTTGATTGAAAAGCCGATCGTTCTTTGTTTGGAGCGATCGGCTTTTTATTGAGAACAATAGGATCTGTATAGTAAAATTGTTCTAATGTACAAGTAGCCTAGAATTTTGGAGAGTTTATGATTAAGTTATACGGTGGGGTTTTCAGTCGAGCGGCGATCGTTAAATGGTATTTAGAAGAGTTGAAAATTCCCTATGAATTTGTTTTGGTGGATTTACAATCTGGCATCAATCTTCAGTCGGACTATTTAGCCATTCACCCATTTGGAAAAGTGCCTGCGATCGCCGATGGAGATTTCATATTGTGGGAATCGGGCGCAATATTGATTTACCTTGCCCAGAAATACGACAGAATGCTTGATACTGTTGAGAAACAAGCGATCGTTAACCAGTGGATTTTATTTGGAAATTCCACTTTGGGTGATGGCCTCTTTTCTCCCCAAAACAGTACAAAAGAAACGCCTCGACTATTGGGTAAGTTAGACAGCATTTTTGCCTCGCAATCTTATTTGACAGGCGATCGGTTGACGGCAGCAGATATTGCAGTTGGTGCTGTTCTCAACTATGTGATCATGATGATTAAAGACTTTGACTACAGCCCCTATCCAAATGTCTCAGCCTATATTCAACGTCTACGCGATCGACCCGCGTTCCAATCATCCATGACATTGAAATAGTCGATCGAAGTTTCTCCCGCTGCCAACCCCACAAATTTATCATTCAGAACGATCGTCGCCTAGAACGAAACTTGGATGAGCTTTGCGGTAATTCCCTCCGAGATACTTACGCCAATGTAGGGCAAACGCATACGATAGCGCAGAAAATATGGCTGTTATTCGTCATATTGCTCAGAATCTTCTCTCGCATGACAAAAGTTCTCGATAAGCGCCTAGACAATCTTTCCCAGGATATCTATCAAAACAAACATGACTAGTTGATTTGAAGTAACGTCTGAGAAACCATATTAAGCCGGACCCACCATCCTCTCCGGCTTAACTAACTCATCAAACAATTCAGCACTCAACAAGCCCAGACTTATACAAGCTTGCTTGAGTGTTGAATTATTCTCAAATGCCAGCTTTGCCACCTTCGCCGCATTGTCATAGCCAATATGTGGATTCAATGCCGTCACCAACATCAATGAATCATTTAAAAAATGTTGAATCTTATTAGGATTCGCTTGAATTCCCACAACCATATGATCCGTAAATGAATTAGATGCATCACTTAAAAGCCGAATCGAATGCAGCAAATTATGAATCATCACAGGCTTAAACACATTCAGTTCAAAATTGCCCTGACTCCCGGCAAACCCGATCGCACTATCATTCCCCATCACCTGCACACAAACCATCGTCATCGCCTCACACTGCGTCGGATTTACCTTTCCCGGCATAATCGACGAACCTGGTTCATTGGCCGGAAGCGTCAGTTCACCCAATCCACAGCGCGGCCCCGAACCCATCCAGCGCAAATCATTCGCAATCTTCATCAACGCACAAGAAGTCGCTTTCAATGCACCACTCGTCATGACGATCGCATCATGGGCCGCCAGTGCAGCAAACTTATTGGGAGCCGTGATGAATGGTAAACCCGTTAATTCAGCAATGGTCTTTGCAGCCCGATCGGCAAATTCAGGATGGGTATTCAATCCAGTCCCGACCGCCGTTCCCCCGATCGCAAGTTCATAAAGTCCCGGCAATGTAGATTGAATTTGGACTAAAGCACGATCGATTTGTGCAACATATCCCGAAAATTCCTGGCCTAGTGTTAACGGCACGGCATCCATCAAATGCGTACGGCCAATCTTAATAATTGAATTGAATTCTTGTTCTTTTACAGCTAACGCATTACGCAATTTTTGTAATGCCGGAATCAAATTTTGGTCAATGACTTGCACGGCTGCAATATGCATCGCCGTTGGAAATGTATCATTAGAGGACTGAGAAAGATTGACATGATCATTGGGATGAATGGGCGATTTGCTGCCGAGACTCCCCTTTACAAGAGCGATCGCCCGATTTGAAATTACCTCATTTGCATTCATATTCGTCTGAGTCCCGCTTCCCGTTTGCCAAATACTCAGCGGAAAATGATCATCGAGTGTCCCAGCAATTACTTCATCAGCCGCCTGAATTAGCACCGTCGCTTTACCCGAATCCAATTTACCAAGATCGCAATTCACCATAGCCGCAGCCTTTTTCAATATCCCAAAGGCCCGAATCATCTCCGGCGGCATCACATCCCTTCCGATCGCAAAATACCGCAACGATCGTTCAGTCTGCGCGCCCCAATACCGATCGTTTCGGACTTCGATCGCACCCATACTATCGGTTTCGGTGCGGGTTGCAATCGGGGTTCCAGGTGAATAACTCATAGAATTTTAGGGTTAGATTTTAATCAAAGCTGTACTAGAATCGCATACTCAGGTCCATCCAAGAACTCCGAGTCATGGGCGCACTGCTGGAAATAATATCGACCCCGGTTTCCGCGATCGATCGAATACTGTCAAGACTTACATTCCCCGAAGCCTCAATCAAAACCCGATTAGAATACTGTCGAATTAGTGTCACCGCTTCACGCATTGTTAAAATCGACATGTTGTCTAACATAATAATGTCGGCACCATGATCTAGTGCTTCTTGAACTTGGGCCAGCGTTTCGGTCTCCACTTCAACGGTCAACGGATAGGGAATTTGGGCACGGACTAAGGCGATCGCCTCGGCAATCCCGCCCGCCGCCGCAATGTGATTGTCTTTAATCATGGCGGAATCGTCGAGACCCATCCGGTGATTGACTGCACCGCCCACTTGAGACGCATATTTTTCTAGAATCCGGTGTCCCGGCGTGGTCTTTCGAGTGTCTGCAAATCGGGTATTCAAGCCCTCAAGTTGCGCCACAAATCCTGCCGTCGCCGTCGCAATCCCACTGAGCCGCATCGCCAAATTCAAGGCCACTCGCTCGCCCGTCAGCAATGCCTCAAATGGCCCGGAAATCTTCGCAACCGTCTCCCCCGCCATGGCCCGATCGCCGTCCTTGATACAGACTTCAAATTCAACCTGCGAGTCTAAAAGCTGGAAAACCCGTGCTGCGATCGGTAATCCGGCAATAATTCCGGTTTCCTTGGCAGTCCAAGTGGCACTATTTCTTTGCGAACCCTTTACCATCAAGGCTTGCGTCACCCGATCGCCCCGACCAATATCCTCCAAAAGCCAAGGTTGAATCAACACATCTAAGACTAAATTGGAGGGAAGTGAAAAGCTCTGGAAAAATTTCGATGTCATGGGAGATTCTGCATGTAGACTTGGATACGCACTATTATGGTGGTTTACGGTTCTATGAATGTCTCGGCCAATCTGCGCGAGGAAATCATAGAATATTTAATTTCATCTCAACTTGCTTTATGCTGCTCTAGGAGAGCTTTCCTTGGGAGCTTCGACACCGAAAACGTTAAACGAAAATTTAAAGACCGCACTGCTAAGACGGCTTCAGGTATTGGTGAGAGAGTCTGTTGATTGTCATGCGATTTGCGAGCATTCGGTCAAGGGAATAGTACAGTTGCTGGATGTTTGTGGGTGTCAACTGCGAATTTTTAATAGCAAAGCGACATTGACGACAGCGCTCTATGAGTATGTATGCGATCGCGATGAAGTGGGTTCGGTCCTCGTCCATTACACCAGCTTCCCCGATACAGACGCGCCCAATATTAGCCCGATCGTCGAAGCCAAACTAACCCATAATCATCCTGAAACCCCAGTCTTTACCTTTCGTTATCCATTGATTAGCCAAATGGAAGTCTTGGGCGAATTTGTGGTTCATCGTGAAGAACGGCAAAATTTTGATGCAGATGTGTTGGACTTGTTAGATCAAGTTGGGACATATTGTGCGATCGGCCTACGTCAAATGCGTTTTCTGCGGGTCAGCCAAACCCAATCCGTCGAGCTAAAACGTCTCAATCAACTTCAGGATACCTTCCTCAGTACCGTGTCCTACGAGCTACGGATTCCGCTGTCAAATATTAAAATGTCGATTCAAATGCTGAGCTTAGCCCTGCGCCGATCGGATCAGTATGATGCACTGGCCGACGCAGAGGCTCCATTTACCCTAGAGGCTCTCGCGTACTCAAAGGTGAGTCGCTATATAGAAGTGTTGCAAAAGGAATGCGATCGGGAAACTAAGCTGATTCAAGATTTGCTGGACTTGCAGCAGCTCGACAATGACACCGTGTCGCTGTTGATTAGCTCCATTGATCTCCCGCAATGGTTAACCTACGTCGTCAATCCCTTCCAGAAGCGCTTCCAAGAATACAATTTCAACTACAACATTGACATCGAACCCGACCTTCCAGCCCTGATGTGCGATCAAATTAGTCTGTCGCGCATTATGGTTGAGCTGCTTAATAATGCCTATCGCTATACACCTAGCGGAGAAAATATTCGGATTCATGCCTTCCAGAAAAAAAGTATCCGATCGAATTCTCCAACGCAACTTCATTTGCAGGTGATCAATTCTGGCGTTGAGATTCCCTTGGAAGAACGATCGAAGGTGTTCGAGAAGTTTTATC
>JAJAYH010000063.1 GCA_026786325.1 Alkalinema sp. CAN_BIN05
GGATGGGAAATCCAGATGGTTCTACCCCAGCTCCTGTGATCGACTCGGCAATTCGAGCCTTACAAGATGTCAAAAATCATGGCTATCCTCCCTTTGAAGGCACCCCAAATTTTCGCGCTTCCATCACTAACTGGTACGAGCGTCAATATATCGTTGTTTTGGATCCTAATGTGGAAGCTCTACCGCTACTTGGATCCAAAGAAGGCTTAACCCATTTGGCGTTGGCTTATATTAATCCCGGCGATCTGATTTTCGTCCCTAGTCCCGCCTATCCACCCCATTTCCGAGGGCCATTGATTGCTGGTGCAGAAATTTATCCTATGATGCTGTCGGCCAAAAATGACTGGCTGATTGATTTGGGTGCAATTCCTGATGATGTGGCCGATCGGGCCAAAATTATGTACTTCAACTACCCCAGCAATCCCACTACGGCCACGGCTCCTCGGGAATTCTTTGAGGATGTGGTGAAATTTGCGAAGAAACATCAAATTTTGCTAGTCCATGATCAAGCCTACGCAGAGTTAGCATTTGACGGCTATAAACCTACTAGTCTGCTGGAAATTCCTGGTGCAAAGGATATTGGAGTGGAATTCCATACGTTATCCAAAACCTACAATATGGCGGGCTGGCGAGTTGGATTTGTCGTAGGTAATCGCCATGTCATTCAGGGATTACGGACCCTGAAAACGAATTTAGATTATGGCCTATTTTCAGCGATACAATGTGCGGCAGAGACGGCGCTTCAGCTTCCCGATCGGTATGTCGAAGAGGTTCGCGAACGCTATCGTAGTCGTCGAGACTTTTTGATTCAAGGTCTCGGTGAACTGGGCTGGACTATTCCCAAACCAAAAGCCACGATGTATTTGTGGATTCCTTGTTCAGTTGGAATGGATTCGACCACTTTTGCATTGTCTGTTTTGCAGAAGACTGGCATTGTCGTCACGCCTGGAAATGCGTTTGGCGCAGGCGGCGAAGGTTATGTCCGAATTAGTTTAATTGCAGATCATAACCGTATGACTGAAGCACTTAATCGTTTAAAGAACGCAGGCATTCGCTATGATTCACCGATCGTTTGCTAAAGCATCCTAAATCAAAAAGCTAACTCATCCGATCGGTCGAGTTAGCTTTTTAATTGTTATTAAACTACGTTAGCAACACTAAGATGCTTTCATCAGCCCGTCAAACCAAGGTTTAAATTGATCGCGGCGGAAGACCTGTGCCCGTTGACGTTGATCAAATCGAACTAAACTCGGTGCACCATGCAAACTTATACATTTTCGTAACCAAGTCGCAACACCTTCACCTGAATCAGAAGGCATTTCAGCCTGAAATGGACCATACATCAATACCAAATGGCTGTTGCTGTAGAGTGGCGCATCTTCTTCAATTAAACGAGTGAGATAAGTGTGAGGCGTATAGCTCTCATCATAGGAGCGACGGCCCCCATTCCAACTTTTACTTGAATGCATTTCTGAAGACACATTACCTTCTACTGGATTACGACTATATCGACGACTACGCTGCTGAGAATGTCTCTGGGACATATAACTCCTTAAATTTACGGGTAAGACCCCTTATATCGATTAGCAAATATCCTTGCGTCCCTGTTCTGTTTGGGCAATAGCAAATCGCAAAATTGATATGGGTCAAAAATCAAAAAACAGTGCTAAGTACTTTAAAGCACTGAACCTACAGCTAAGAAAGCACATTGGTGGGAAACAAAACTCATTCCCGTATGCTTGTGTCGAGGTAGGTTAGGTGAAGAGATAAATTAATCAACCTTTCGTACTCATACAATACTACCTTTTGAGAAAAACGGCAATACATTATGTTGAGTCTTGACCAGAATTTGTGATAAGGACCACATTTCGCCCCCATTCTCCATGGGATTATGTCGAAGAAGAGACAGAGTTCGATACTATTGTGACAATCAGTGTCGAACCAGACCAAGCGTTCGCATTTAAGTTAGAAACACTATTTCCTATGGCAGTCTACGAATATCATGCAGGTCTTGAAGGCGTTCCAGCAACCCAATCCAGCATCAGCTTTGTGGATGGGCAAAAGGGACTTTTAGAATATCGAGGTATTGCTATTGAGCATCTCGCGAGTAAAAGTACTTTTCTGGAAACTGCCTATCTTTTGATTTGGGGAGAATTACCCAGTCGTCAGGAACTCGAAGACTTTCAGCAGGAAATTCAAGGTCATCGCCGCCTAAAATATCGGGTGCGAGACATGATGAAGTGCTTTCCCGAGAGCGGTCATCCGATGGATGCGCTGCAAGCCTGTGCCGCTGCTCTGGGCTTATTTTATTCTCGCCGAGAGATTAGTGATCCGGCCTACGTCCATGAGGCTGTCGTTCGTCTTTTGGCCAAGGTTCCAACTATGGTTGCGGCCTTTCAGCTCATGCGGAATGGCAACGATCCAGTGCAGCCTCGGGATGATCTTAGCTATGCGGCAAATTTTTTATACATGCTCAATGAGCGTGAACCCGATCCGTTCTTGGCTCATATTTTTGATGTGTGTCTGACGCTTCATGCGGAGCATACGATTAATGCATCTACGTTTTCGGCCATGGTAACGGCCTCAACATTGACGGATCCTTATGCGGTTATTGCATCAGCCGTGGGAACTTTGGCTGGACCGCTGCATGGTGGGGCTGCGGAAGAAGTGGTGGGGATGCTAGAAATGATAGGGA
>JAJAYH010000064.1 GCA_026786325.1 Alkalinema sp. CAN_BIN05
AGCGATCGGGATTTAAGTTCCGATCGCTTTTTTAATGGTTTATCAGAAGGATCGATCCCTTAGCAATTTGAGATTCAGCATAGATCTGACTTTTCTAAAATGGGGTCCGATCGCTGAAATGGAGTTAATGGGTTCTGAATTTGGGTTAGGCGATGTCTGGCAAAGGATTAGCCCTCTATGGTGCCATTAACCCACTGGGAATAAAATTACCAGACTAATAGCAAAAATCTGTTGAAACAGGTTAAAGAAAATCTAGCCGCACATCTTATCCAAAACTGACGTTTAGTTATGAGCCTTGGGTTTTAATCTAAGGTAGGAAAACAATGAGGCGGAAAGGGTAAGGAATTTGTGTTGCGTACCTTGATTGGAATTTTGCAAGGTGCCTAAAACTAACCCGCCATCACCATCCACACCAACATTGCCAATAGCCGATCGATCGGTTCCAATGGATAATCTGCAAGATCTATTGTCACCACATTACCGTCCAATTTCAAGAAGCGCCAAAGAGTGCCACTTGTCACACAGCCATAAATCGTTTTAATTGATGCATCATTTTCTGCATTAAACCTCGCTGCTGCAACCATTTCAGCCATACATTGAGGAACACCCAATTTTAAATCTGCTTTCTTTGCTTCAACTAAAACTACTACCGGAGATTCGATCGCATACAATTCCGGCGATCGGCTAATTAAAAAATCACAAATCCCATTCAATCCCACTGCCGTATCTATAGTGAAGTCTTCTCCTGAAAAAAGTGCAATCTTTTGTTCTAAGATTTCCCGTACTTCCACCAAAATTGGGGCTATGATCATTTCCGATCGAGCTTTTTCACTTCCCGTAACCGTCGCTAAAGCCAAAGTTCGTTTTAAAAAACCCGTTAGAATTATGTCTGGTGTAATAGGTGCCAGATCTGTCGGAATAAACCGATCGCCCTCCTTGGTCGTAAGTCCAAAGGCTTTTTTAACTTGGCTGACGGAAGTGAAAGCGCTGTATGGCATTGAGCTGTTGGTGATATGAGAGGGTAGAAAGGTAAGAGATAGCTTGTGGTGACTTTACATACTGTTGAACTATCCTAATATCAAATAGATTCCATATCAGGATAGTTCAGTTCACTTATCTAAAAGAGAAGGCAGTAAAGTCTCTCTTTTAGATAAACTATGGAAACCTACTTGCTAGCCATTGCCGGAACTTGTTCATTGTTAGTAACGATTGCTTCATCGTCCGGCTGCAAAGAGGTGCGTGTAATAATTCGTGAGCCTCGGTTTTTAGTGAAGTAATTCCAAGCCCACTGAACCATGACGACCAATTTGCTGTCGAATTGAATCAGGAAGTAAATATGCACGACAACCCAAGCCAACCAAGCAAGGAACCCACCAAACTTCACAAAGCCTAGGTCCACGACCGCTTCATTGTCGCCAATTACGGCCATGCTGCCGAGATCGGTGTATTTAAAGGGTTGCTCGAAGGCTTGACCGTTGGCCTGTTTAACCAATAGCTCAGCCATATATTCACCTTGTTGCATGGCCACACCCGCCACACCTGGTAGAGGTTTGTCACCTTGGTGGGGGAAGTTGGAAAGGTCGCCGATGACGAAGATTTCAGGATGATTTGGGACGCTGAGATCTGGTTCTACAATGACGCGCCCGACCCGATCGAGCGTTGCGCCCGCATGAGTTTCCAAAATTTTGCCCATTTCCGATGCTTTCACGCCAGCGGCCCAAAGAATGGTTTTCGCCGGGATATCATGGCTTTTGTCGTCTTTTAAATAGGTGACTTGGCCATCAGTGACGTTAGTGACTCGCGTACTGGTGCTGACGGTGACACCGAGACGGATGAGGCCAGCATTGGCTTTGATGGAGAGTTCTGGAGGATAGGGCGGTAGAACCCGATCGAGTCCTTCTAGCAACAGTACTTGGGTCTCTGAAGGATTAATC
Organism: Alkalinema sp. CAN_BIN05; assembly: GCA_026786325.1. Classification (GTDB taxonomy): domain Bacteria; phylum Cyanobacteriota; class Cyanobacteriia; order Leptolyngbyales; family Leptolyngbyaceae; genus JAAFJU01. The sequence goes on from JAJAYH010000064.1 coordinate 1,935, forward strand.
AATGCGAAGTCATCCTTCATGGTTTTGTAGGCCAGTTCAGCGATCGCCCCAGCCATCTCTACGCCTGCGGGTCCAGCTCCGATGACGACAAAGGTTAACCAAGCTTTTCGAGCCGCTGGGTCAGATTCTTTTTCGGCGCCTTCAAAGGCTGAGAAAATCCGACTGCGAATTTCGACGGCATCTACCAAAGACTTTAGCCCGGGAGCAACATCTTTCCATTGGTCATTGCCGAAGTAGTGATGACTGGCTCCGGTGGCGACGATTAGTTTGTCGTAGTGAACATCTTGGCTCAGGAGCTTGACGGTTTGGGTGGCGGGATCGATGTCTACGGCTTCGTCCATTAGAACGCGCACATTTTTATGTTTGCTAACGATCGATCGTAAGGGTGCGGAGATGTGTGAGGGCGAGAGCGATCCGGTGGCTACTTGGTACAGCAAGGGCTGAAAGAGATGGAAGTTCCGTTTGTCGATTAGGGTGACATCGACATCAGAACTTCCGAGGGCTTTGGCTGCGTAGAGACCGCCGAATCCTCCGCCGATGATGACGATCTGTTGCCGTTCTGATTGCTCTGCCATGGTTAACCTGTCCGTTGGGATAAAACTAAAAGTGTTAGTGATGCGTCTTACGCTTAGGATCAATAGATTTATTGTTACCCAATGTAAGGAATTAAGAACTTCACTTTAGCGGATTTTTTAATCTTACTCCTATGATCTCGATTGCTTTCTAAAAATCTGGTGAGTTTTGTGGGGTTATCTCTAGAGAAACAAGACTCTTGGATGGGGTACGATCGCGCTGAATAGGGTAAGAATTCACTTAAGCGCGATCGGCTGAGTGGGTGTTACTGGACGATCGCTTCGGCTTCGATTTCGACAAACAGCGCGGGATCAATCAGTCGGCTGACTTCAAGTATGACGGTTGCGGGCCGAACTTCCCCGAAGACTTCACCGTGGGCCTTGCCGACGCTTTCCCAGTCGTCGATGTTGGTGAGATATATTCTTGTTTTTATGACATCGTTGAGGCTTGCTCCGGCTTCGGTAAGCACATCTTTCATTATTTCAAGGATGCCGACGGTTTGTTCGTAGGCGTTGCTGCCGGGAGCGGTGGTGCCGGAAATTTGGATGCTAGATCCGATGCGGACGGCGCGGGAATATCCAATAAGGGGTTCCCATTTTGAGCCTGTGGAAATATTTTGTCGTGTCATGATTAATCTGTGGTTCTAGAGTTTTACGGTTAAATCACCTTTTTGATTATGGTTTGTATTGATTTCTTTCACAACTGTAGAATTATTTAAATGATTAAGTTTGACATATCAGATATGACTTAAAATCAGATAACGAATGTGAGAGAACTATGTTGACAACGCTCTGGGCTACTGTTCGGCAAGGAAAGATTGAACTTTTGGAGTTCGGAGATATTCCAGAAGGCACGAAAGTCCTCGTTACGCTTCTTCCGGATGATGAAACTGGATTTTGGCTCAATGCGAGTCAGAGTTCATTAGAAGCTGTTTGGGATAATACTGAGGATGATATTTATGCCCAGTTACTCTAAACGCGACATTATTTTAGTTCGCTATCCCTTTTCAGATTTATCCAGTGCACAGGTCCGGCCTGCGATCGTTGTCAATGATTCTCACCCGTCGAGAGACCTATTGATCACTCCACTGACCAGCAAAACGGGATCATTACTAGCGGGAGAATTTATCCTTTCTGAATAGTCCGCAGCAGGATTGAACGTTGTTACAGCCGTTAAGCGTGGTTTGTATACTGTGCAGGAAACCTTGGTCATCAAGGCCATTGGTCAATTATCAGATCCTGATGCTGTTCAGTTAGAAGAGTCACTGCGTGCGTGGCTAGGACTGTAATAATGATGACCTTCGATGTGTGAAATCACTTCTTTGATTATGGTTTTATTGATTTCTTTCACAATTTTAGAATTGTTTAAACGATCGGGTTTGACATCTCAATTCATTGCTGCCATCACGCGAGCATTCATACTGGATTCGGGCAGGGTAATGAGGGGAGTTTCTGGGGTTTGAACCGATCGCTTAGTTGTTTTTTTACGAATTTTGCCCCCTGCTTGGATGTACTGAAAGCTAGTTTTACCCCTGCGATCGTTTTCATACCATTGAGGTGTAGGGTCGCTTTATCCAAGATACTGGACTTCCGTTGTAGTCTGGTATTTGAATTAGTGAAAGTCGGTTGAAGTTCGATGATTTTGTTGCGAATTTTCCAGGATTTGAGAGAATAGAGAGAGCTATCCATCTATTCTGCTGAGCTTATGATCTGGTCCCCTGGAAAAACGCTGAAAAATGGCCTGTATACGATCGAAGAAGGTGATCCACTCAAGAAAAGTCGGCTGAGTACCACGTATTTAGCGACCTCTGCAAAAGGTCATCAGGTCGTGATTAAGGTAACGAACGATCAGGCGATCGACCCAGTGGACTTTGCAAAATTACGACAGCGCTTTATGGATGAAGCGTATAAGCTTGTTCGCTGTGAGAGTCCCTACATTGTTAAAGTTGAAGCCTCTTTTGAAGAAGAAGGCTTAGTCTGTATTCCGATGGAGTTCGTTTCTGGAATGACTTTGGATAGGCGTAATCCGAAGAAAATGCCAGAGGCTGAGGCGTTGCGCTACATCCGACAGATGGGAGAAGCGCTTCAGGTCATGGAGCAGCAGAAATTTATTCATCGAGATATTACGCCGCAAAATATCATGTTGCGATCGAATGAAGGCGTTAATGAAGCGGTGTTGATTGATTTTGGGCTGGTTCGAGATTTAGATATTAAGGTTTCGACACTTTTAGCGAGTGATGTAACTGCGTTTACGGCTCCCGAATTGTCTGACTCTGGGGAGAAACGGGGACACTTTACGGATTTGTATGCATTGGGGGCTGTTTTGTATGCGTTGGTGACGGGTGAAAATCCGCCGAAAGCCACAAGACGCAAGGCTAATGAGAAATTGCCGTTTCCTGTTGGAGTTAATCCAAAAATTGCAGCGGCGATCGAAGCGGCAATGCAACTGGAGTGTGTCGATCGGCCCAAGGTGACTGAATGGCTGAAAATGCTGCCAGAGATACCACTGACAATGCTGAAGGAAACGATCGACTCGCCCCAAATACAGCCAGAAGAGAAGAGAAAGCGGAAATTTGAAACTTGGCAGATTATTCTTGCGGGCGTTGCTGCGATCGGGACACTCATCGGAGGAGTTGGAACCTATATGCAGGCAACAAAATCAGAGGCACCTAAAGAGTCTCCGGCACCTGTGCAGAGTCCAACTAGCTCTCAACCTGCAAAGCCAAAATAGATCTAGATCATATCAATTTTATCAATCTATCGCTAAAATCCAGACAATTAGAGGACGACTATATGATTTGGCAACCCGGCACGTCTTTGAGTAATGGACAATATGAAATTGAAGCAGAACTAAGTCGTCGCGGCGGGTTTGGGATTACCTATAAAGCAAAAAATCTTGCTGGTGCAACGGTCGTAATCAAAGCGCCCCATAAACATCGTCGTAGTGAATCGAAGTACGATGATTTTGTGAATTGCTTTGTGAAAGAGGCTCGAAATCTAGAA
>JAJAYH010000065.1 GCA_026786325.1 Alkalinema sp. CAN_BIN05
AGAAAAGATTGCTCAAGTTGCACCCATTCATTGTTTTCAAATGCTCCCGTCTCAAGTTCATAGCTATGTTCAAAAACTCCTAGAGCTTTTAGGCAAACATTATGGCATTAAAAAATTCGTGAGTTTAGTGCGTCTCGACCCTAATCTTTGTCCTATTCAAGATTGTTTTTTACGTTTAAACGTCAACTAATGATCATTAAAAAATCTAAGGTAAAGCAACTTGAATTAAGTCTTTGGAATGTGTTGCGATCGGCTACTGAAGACCCTGCTGCTGCTGAATTATCTACAATTTGGCAGGCGTTGGATGGTGCGTTGTTAGATTTGCCAATCGTTGCACAATTAGAAATGTCGTCGAGAGCGATCGCCGAAGTAGCTGACATTTTTCAAGTGCAGGCGGGATTGATTTTTGAATTGTTAGATGCAACAGATACGATGGACGGTCCGACTATGGGGAGTGATGTCTTCGATCGGTATGTCCGTCAATCTATGGAGATTGATTTTGATGATTACATTGAAAAACTAGAACCACTTGCGAGAATGCCTAGGTCTGATCGATCTACATCGCTCGATGATCAGTTTTATTCTCAAGTCCAGTCGGTAGATAAAACAATATTAATCGAGTCATTGCATGAGGAAATTACATTGTCAGATTTAGCGGTGTGGGAATCGGTGATGTCGGTAGCGCATGGGGAGGATGTTTCAGAATGGCTTGAAATCATTCGATCGCACCTACTGAATGAGCTATTGAATAGTGATAGTACAATTGAATTTCAACATTTACTTAAACAAGTAAAACTGCAATGGGTCGAATTGTGGTTAGGATTACTCTTAGGGGGATATGAATTAATTCGGGATGAAACATGTGATAATTTTTATGAATTAAGGCATCTTTGGGTAAAACTTTGATCAGATTAAGCCAATCTCACAGTAATTCTAATTAGGGGATATATGAATAGTTCACCGATCGTTTTTCCCGCTATGGGTTGTGGGACTTGGGCTTGGGGTAATCAGGTGCTGTGGGGCTATGATGCCAGTATGGACGGGGAGTTACAGCAGGTTTTCGATCGGTGTGTGGCCAGTGGGGTGACATTTTTTGATACGGGAGATTCCTATGGAACCGGAAAACTAAAGGGGAAAAGTGAACAGTTGTTAGGGCAATTCAGTCAAAACTATAGTGCTGAGAATGCTAATGAAATTTGTCTTGCCACTAAACTTGCTCCCTATCCTTGGCGATTAACAAGTGGGTCGATTGTACAAGCAGGCAGAGCTTCGATCGATCGGATGGGACGGATAGATTTGGTACAATTACATTGGTCTACGGGAAATTATGCGCCTTGGTTAGAGGGTTCATTGTTAGATGGTTTGGCGGAACTCTATGAACAGGGTTTGGTTCGTGGTGTTGGGTTGTCAAATTTTGGACCGAAACGATTGAAGCTGGCCTATGAACGATTACGATCGCGCGGTATTCCTATTCTTTCGCTCCAAGTTCAATATTCACTACTTTCAACCTATCCCGTGACCGAGTTGGGATTGAAAGAGTTGTGTGATGAATTAGGAATTAAGATGATTGCTTATAGTCCATTATGTTTAGGGCTTTTGACTGGAAAATATGATGTAAAAGGCCCATTTCCCAAGGGATTACGGAGCTTTTTGTTTCCGCAATTGCTGCCCAAAATAACAGGATTACTAGATTGTTTGAATGATATTGCATCACAGCGTGAAAAGACCATTTCTCAAATTGCTTTGAATTGGTGCATTTGTAAGGGAATAATGCCAATTCCAGGAGCTAAGTCCTTAGTCCAAGCGGATCAGAATATTGGGGCTTTGGGCTGGAGTTTGGATGATGGTGAGGTAGATGCCTTGGATAAAGCCGCAGCGGGATGCGATCGGAAGATGATCCAAAACATTTTTCAATCACGATGAAGAATTGAGTGAAAATTAGAATGCGGGATTACCGCGATGAAATCTGACCACGGTTTTGTTCTGCATACATCGCACGCAACACCAACGCCGGATCAACCCACTGGCTCGCATACTTCAATCCCCAATGTAGATGAGGTCCAGTTGTCCGTCCCGTCATGCCAACCCGACCAATGCGAGTTCCAGCGGGCAATGTTTGACCATCGTAAATTTTCATCCCCCCTGCGCGATCGGTGATGTATTTGCCCCGAGCATCTTGACCTACGAATCCAAGCATATGGCAATACACATGCTCCCACTGACCGGACTCAATCACTACGGATGTTCCACAGGACGAGTTATCTGAAACCTCTACAACCTTACCCGCCCACCAGCTTCGGATGTAACTGCCTTCCGGTGCGGCCATATCAAGACCGCGATGAAACTGAGTGCTACTTCCGGTGCCGTCTGGAGACGATCGGTAGCCAAACGGTGATGTATAGGTCTGAAAATTTTCTACCGGGAACGACGCACCCAACCATCTTCCGCCGATCGCGGCTTGATTTGCCTCTAATGCGTTGACCGCTCCATTCGATGAGACGACGATGCCGAGGGTCACGAAGAATCCTACCAGAGCAAAGAGAATGCGTCTATAAATAAAGGAAAGATTCGGGATCTGGGGAAAATAAAAATGCTTCATGCTGTGTTGAGTAAGGCTTATCAAAAGGTCTGTTTGTCAAAATTAGAGTCCGTATCCCAAATCCGTGTATCAATTGGGACTAGTACAGATGGAATTTATTTGATCACGAAATTAATAATATGACTATAAACCATTCCCCTATTCCTGAAGAAATATGCCAATCTGGTAGTTTTATATAGTCTTAAATTGCATTCCTTTAAATGCATCTTTCAATAGATACTCGAAGTTTAAGGAAATTAATCACATTTCTCAAAAAAAAACATTTTAATCAGGACCATAACCTCTAAATTTTTCTAGGGTAAAATAAATTCTGCTAGTCCCAAGTAAGAAATCCCCTGTGGTGTTATGTCAAATCGACAGGGCAATACTTCTAGCCCAGATTTAACGGCCTCTCGTAGAAGTTGCCCATACTTGGGGTCACGATCGTCGCCGGGAGAAAACCGATCGCAATCTCCGCGATTGATAAAATAAAGCATGACGGCGCGGGCTTCAGGGA
>JAJAYH010000066.1 GCA_026786325.1 Alkalinema sp. CAN_BIN05
GATTAGACCTGTTACCTAGGTTCTTTTGGGCCGCAGTTCTAGTGTTTTTTACGCGCATTGCGGCCCAGTTTGCCCAAAGCCTCAGCCGCCAAGTTTTGACAAGGGTTGAGCCGACGCTGCAAAAATTTTCGCTGCAAATGATCGGAATACTGATCTGGGTTGTGGGCGGTGTGGCGGCGCTGAATTTCGTGGGGATTGAGACCACGACTTTGGTGACGATCGTGGGGGCAGCGGGCTTGGCGGTGGGCTTGGCGTTGCAGAGTAGTCTGTCCCATTTTGCGGCGGGTATTATGTTGATTAGTTTTCGACCATTTGAGGTGGGCGATTCTATTGAAGGCAGCGGCGTGTCGGGGACGGTGGATGGTATTGGACTGTTTTCAACGGCGATCGTGACGGGCGACAATACGCGCATTATTGTGCCGAATAACAATCTCTTTAGTGGCACGCTTAAAAATTTCAGCGTCATGGGGACGAGACGTGTAGAGGTGAAGGTCGATATTAGGGATCGGCCTTTCAAGCCCACAATCCAAGCCCTAATGACTTTTGTCGAACATCATCCCAATGTCCTGACGACCCCAAAATCCACGTATCAGCTTTTAAGTTTGACCCAAGGCGGCAAAACGATCGTTGCGCTACGGCCTTGGTGTCAAGCGGAGGATTACGATCGGGTGAAAAGGGAGTTGATGGTGAGCTTGAAGGAATATTTGAGCTAGACTTTAGGGGTTTAAAACACAATTCTTCCGGCTACCCATGGTGATTTTGTATTGGTGTTTGGTGATGGTGATGGTGTTGGGAATTGTGGGGGCGTTTTTACCTGGTCTTCCCGGCACGAGTTTGATTGTTGCGGCCATTGTGGGTTGGGGATTGGCGACTCAGAATTTTTCAGTTCTGGCTTGGCCGATCGGGTGCGCTGTTGTGGTGTTTTTGTTTGGGTTTGCTATTGATTTTCTAGCGGGCTATTTGGGCGCAAAGCAAGCGGGTGCTAGTAATTCTGGGCAAATTGGAGCGGTTGTGGGAATGGTGGCTGGGTTCTTTGGATTGATTCCGGCCTTGCCTGTTGGGGGTCCGCTTTTAGGGCTACTGATTGGTCCGCTAGTGGGGGCGATCGTGGGCGAGTATATTCATTGCAAGGATCTAAAGCAATCCGTTAAGGCTGGGGTTGGGATTGTGGTGGGTTCTGTTTTGGGGAATCTATTTCAAGGTATTTTGGCTATTGTTCCTGTTGTTGTTTTTCTGGCGACAACTCGGGGAGGTGCGGCTCCGTTAAACTTGCCGTTCTAGTCTTGTAAGCTAGCCATTTTCTGAGAGAATGAATTTGTAGGTAGTTCTTGAAGGTTATGGGCATACTGGAATTAAATTAAAATGTCACCATTTATTTAACTTTAAGTTAGTTTTCAGCCAGGATTTAGCCACCCTCTTCATCTACTTATCAGTCATTGGGAGATTCGTTGTGCAAGCGACCGAGCAACAACAGCAGATTTTACGGTTCTTTATTGAAGAAGCGAAAGAACATCTAGATACAATAGAGCAAGGACTTCTACATTTAGAAGCAACCATCGCAGACAATGAAGCGATGAATCATCTCTTTCGGGCCGCGCATTCTATTAAGGGTGGGGCGGCGATGCTGGGGTATGATAGCATCCACAAAACGGGTCATTATCTTGAAGATTATTTCAAGTTAATTAAAGATCATCCACTGAAAGTCGATCGGAAGCTTGAGGATCTCTTTCTTAAAGGATTCGATGCATTGAAGGAGCTGGTTGAGGCATTGCAAGGTCCCTATGGATTGCGGCATCAAGATGGTGAATTGGCATTGCAGCGATCTGTACCTGTGTTTAAGGCGTTGGGTGATTATTTGAAAGTTCTAATTCGGGCAGCTAGACCGGGTGGAATGTCCCAAGGCAAAGTCAGTCCGGCTACAGCGCAGGTTCAGAATATTCTGAAAATGATGTTGCAATTATTTAAGCAAGGCGATAATCCAAAATCTCGTCAGCAGTTGTCGATGCTTTGCACTAAGCTGGCGGTTTTGAATAAGACATCAAAGCCTTGGATTAATTTGCTTCAGGTCAGCCAACGAGCAATTGCAAATCCAAAGTCATCGTTTGCCGCATTAGCTCCGGTGATCATTAAAGAGCTAAAGGTCAGCAGTGAATTAGTGATTGCGGGTCGTAGTGCTGAGGTGTTCCCAAGTATGGCGTTTCAACGCTTGACTATGGCAGACCCTCAGGAGAATGCGGTCGCCCGAACTGTTGTGAAATCAACGGCAACGGCTGAGCCGATCGCGATCAATAGTTCTTCTATTGGAGTTGCGAGCCGTCGTCAAATTACCATTCCTTCGGATCCCAAGGGTGCAGCGCGGAGTTTGTTGGATCAGTTTAATAAGGCTGAATTAATTCAGATTGCTGAGTTCTTAATGAAAGCCATCCAATAGGTTGATGGTCAGATTCGGTTGACTATTAAATAATTAGATGATTAGAAGATTCTATGTTAGGGTCTTCTTTTTTATTGAATTACCCAACTCATAAAGCCCATTTGATCGCTATTTTTTAGATATACGTAGTTTTAGCACTACCATTAATAGTAATGTTACACGAGTTATCTGGGGGTAATGGTCCAAAAAACACAACGTGCTTTTCGAGTTTATTCCTATGTCTGTCGATCGAAATAGCGACATTGTTTGATCTGTTTTGTCCAAACTATCGGAGTCTTTTTATGAAACTTCTAACCACAACGATCGCTATTACATGCCTAGTTACAGCCTTTCAGATGCCAGCTTCCGCCCAATCAATAGCCTCAACTGGGCAGAAATGCTCTATTGAGAACAGTGTATATGAAGCGATCGGCAATCCTGATTTTGAACTAATCTTCTCACCACGCCTTCCGGGTAAGGCTATGGATGCGGTTGTCACACTGAAACATAGCAAACGAGGTAAAATTCAAACCTTTCATATGGTGACGAGCAATGGTTATGGTAGCAGTTTCCTTACGAATCCCAACCGTGAAGGAACAAGTTTAAATATTGTTGTTTTCGATCGTAATTTGAAAAAAGATAGTATATTCAGGAATAAAGTTGCTCCTGAATATGCCTTTGTTTCAGGTCTAGGCAGTGAGGACTACTATTCAAATAATTCAAGAAACCGAGAATTTCTCCTCGGAGATCGCATGTGGAAATTCGATCGATGCAGTCTATCAAGTAAGTAATTGAGAATATCGGATTAAATTCTAATAAAAATCACTGTCCTGGAATAAGCCGACTCCTAACGAGTTAGACAATCGCTATAGATTTAACCTTGAGCTATTAAAGTAAAAAGCGATCGTTATCTGAATGACGATCGCTTTTTAGTTTGAATTTAATTTGCTAAGAATCAACTGTTATATTCGATTCTGTGGAATTTCTAAACACAATGCGTAATAGCGGCGGTGCTAAGAATGTCGTAGAAATAACCATGATAATAATCGACACTTCCAATGGTTTACTCAAGACTCCACTAGCGGACCCGATCGCCGCAAACACAAGTCCCACTTCACCTCGAGGCACCATTCCAATTCCAATTGCTAATCGGTTGACATTCGGAATTCCAAATACAACCCAACCCGTAACCACTTTGCCCACGATCGCGACGGCCACTAAAAAAACAGCAATCAATAGTCCAGCTCTATTATCCGCAACCGCTGGATTTAGAACACTTAAATCGGCTCTAGCACCAACCGTGACAAAGAAAATGGGGACCAATAGATCTGCGATCGGCTTAATCAATTCATCCAATTCTTCACGCACGTCACTTTCTTCGAGTACGAGTCCAGCAGCAAATGCACCTAGAATCGCCTCCAAATGAATTGCATTGGCTAAAAATGCCATAAAAAATGCAAATACCAACGCGGGAATAACAATGTTTCCACGGGTTTCTAGTTTAGAAACAAGAGTGATAAAAGCTGAATTACAGACTTGACCAAGTAGAATCGATCCGATTAAAAATGCTGTGGCACTGACAATCAAATATCCAACATTCATTACATCTACTGAACCCGTCTTGGCTAGGCTGGCCACAACTGCTAACACAATAATGCCAAGGACATCATCAATAATGGCCGCACCCACAATGATTTGGCCTTCTTTTGATTTCAGTTGTCCCATTTCAGACAATACTTTTGAGGTAATGCCAATACTGGTTGCAGTCAGCGC
>JAJAYH010000067.1 GCA_026786325.1 Alkalinema sp. CAN_BIN05
AATGAAGGCACCATTCCCTTCTCGCCCGCTGTAATTCAGCATTTTGATACCTGTTTGGGCTGTCTTGCTTGTGTCACCACTTGTCCGTCGGGAGTGCAGTACGACAAACTGATTGAATCGACCCGCGCTCAAGTTCGTCGCAATGCCGATCGGCCTCCCATTGAAAGAATTCTTCGCAGTATTGTCTTTAATCTATTTCCCTATCCCGATCGGTTACGTTTGGTCATGCGCCCTGTGACGTTGTATCAAAATCTCGGATTGCAAAATTGGGTCCGATCGATGGGATTTTTAAAACTTATTTCGCCACAATTGTCAGCCATGGAAGGCATGTTGCCCAAACTGCCCGCCGGAGCATTTAAAGATACATTACCAGAAGTAATCGCCGCGCAAGGTGAACAGCGATATCGAGTCGGAATGCTTTTGGGGTGTGTGCAGCGGTTGTTTAATCCAGCCGTGAATGCTGCAACGATGCGGGTATTGACCGCCAATGGTTGCCAAGTCGTGATTCCAAAAAGCCAAGGCTGTTGCGGTGCATTGCCCCATCACCAAGGCGAAGAAGATCAAGCCCGATCGTTTGCCAAACAAATGATTGATTGTTTTGATGTGGAGAATGTTGAGTACATATTGATCAATGCGTCTGGTTGTGGGCATACGATGAAAGAATATGGTCATTTACTGAAAGACGATAAAGAGTATGCCGATCGGGCTGTGGCCTTTGTGAAAAAAGTGCGTGATGTCCAAGAGTTTTTAGCTGAAGTTGGTTTGACAGCATCACTTTCAGCCTTGCAAACTGAGCCATTGTCAATTGTTTATCAAGATGCTTGCCATATGATTCATGGGCAAAAGATCACATCTCAACCGCGCAAATTACTCAAACAAATTCCTGGTGTAACGCTCAAAGAACCGATCGATGCAGCATTGTGTTGTGGTAGTGCAGGCGTATACAACATCTTCCAGCCAGAAATTGCTGAAGAACTTGGACAACAGAAAGTTACTAACTTAACTAAAACAGGAGCAACTGCGATCGCTAGTGCAAATATTGGCTGCTATGTTCAAATTTCTAAACATCTGGCAATCCAAGGAAAAGTAGTACCTGTGCTTCATCCGATGCAGTTCTTAGATTATGCAATTCGAGGTATTCAGCTTTCAGATCATTTGGAGAGTTGATTCACGACTGTTTGATGGGCATGGAAAAATTGATGGGAATGCAACGGTAAAATACTGCTCCATTCCCCGTAATCTGTTAGACGTTGATGAACAGGTCTTCGCCTTCTTGGCTAACGGCGAAACTTGCGACATCGGTCGGCTCTTTACCCATTGCCAGGATTTTTTTGCCGAAATCAGGTAACTTAATTCCCATAGTTGATTCTACCCATCCAACACTTTTGCCCGTAGAAATTTCAAACTTAGCACCATGGAACGGGCAAGTGATAATTCCATCTTGCAATTTGCCGCTATTCATGGGAAGTCCTAGGTGAGGACATTTATTTGCGACGGCACAATAGCTGTCTCCGACTTTTGCCACAAGAACGGATTGTTTCCCGGCCTTAGTTTTTAAGACCTTATTGGTACTGACATCGGACGTGCTAGCAATTTTGATTTTTGTCATGGTGTGAGCTTTTTTGTAGGATTGGGGATAGAGAAATACTTAAATCTCACTAACAACAAATAATACAGCTTTTCTGGATGATGTACAGAAAATAAGGAAAAATTGATTCAAATTTTGAATGACAATTACTTAAAGTTTCTCGCTAATTGTGAGAAACTAACCAGGATAGGTAATTATTTACTGTTAAAGTATAACTAATAAATATTTCAATATTCACGCGAACGTTGGACAACAGAGCATTACAAACTTAACTAAAATGGGAGCAACTGCGATCGCCAGTACAAATATTAGCTACTATGTTCAAATTTCTAAATATCTAGCAATTCAGGGGAAAATGGTGCAAGTACTTCATCCGATGCAGTTCTTAGGAATGAGGATTAAATAAAACCGAAAAAGAATTGATTAAATCGTCTACGCCATAAATTACCTGCGAATAGAATTGCGGGCTAGTAGAGGAAGCAGCTCCGCAGCTAAGAATAAAGGGTTTACCACTGATTCTTAGTCCTGGAGGGACTTTCGTTTCTAGAGCGCAATTCATTCGCGCGGTCTGCCAGGAAATCTCGGTGTTATTAAATTCTCATTCCTAATTAGTTACCTAATTACAACGATCGTAATTCTTTGAAGTCTCCAATCATCTTTTCTGTCCATAACCAATTATTAGCAATTGATTTTTCGGTGAAATCATCAGGTCTAGCTTTGAATGCACGATCGCGTAATTTAACTGCCTCAACTTTAAGGCTCTGGGACTTTTTAGAATCTTTCTTAGCCATTTGCATATAATTCAATGCTAAGCCAATAGTCGCCATCGCCCGGTCTTTACTAGTCTTATCCGATTCAGTCAGCGTTAAAACTTGAGTCCAGGCACTTGTGGACAAGTCATAGTTTTTTTCCATATAGTAAGACCAACCCAAGGCATTTTGATATGCTGAATTATTAGATTGTTTTTGAGCTGCTATTACCCAATAACGACGGGCATCTTGGGGACTGTGAAGCGTATTACCTTGGGCCGCAAATTCCCACGATAAACGACCCCGCAAATAGCTAATGCCATGAATATTAAGTTGGTCGGAACTGGCCGCAGTCAACGCAGTTTCTGCCGCAACAAGTGCATTTTGATTCAGTAGTGCTTCGACTGATTCTTGTGCACGGCGTGGATTTTTTTTGTTGAATTCTTCAGTAGCGGTGGCGACTAGGAGACTGATATCTGAACTGCTAGTATTTGAATTGCTAGTATTTGAATCATTAGAAACAGCAACGATCGGATCATTTTTCCCATTAGATTTCTCACTTAATTTGATCGCTCCGAATCCAAGCCCCATCGCAGCAATAGAGGCGATCGCAATAGATGCCGGCTTTTTCCAAAACGGCGCGATATCACTTTTTTGACGACGCTTAGAATTTCCAAAAACAGCAGCCTGTCCCGGCGATTCAATCTGAGAACCCCGGCTCGGATTGCCCTGACGGATTGCATTTAAATTCGCTTGGGCACTGTCTAGAGTTGGGTCCAGTTGGACCGCCATACGATAGGCAGAGAGGGCTTCGGGAAGATTGCCATATTGCTGAAGTGCCGTGCCAAGACAATCGTAAATAACCGCATTTTGGCCATCTAGTTTTAATGCCTGACCATAAGCATCGATCGCTCCCGTAAGATCTCCGCTATTCTGAAGGCTTTTGCCCAAGACTAATAGATCATCTACCGGAGACTGCCGCAATGGAGTCGAAGATGGAAACATGCTTGTGGGGGAGGGATCCAGTCCTTGCATTAAATCCGCGATCGTCGATCGATCGCTAGCATAATCATCATCCAAAGACAAATCCATCACCCCTTCAAAATCATCCATCGGCAAACTTTCAAAATCCATCACCATTGGAGAATTCATCATATCGATCGGGTCGATCGCATATGTCCCAACATTATGCAAATAACCATCGAATTCAGGACGCAAATACAAAATCGGTAAGGCCCAATAAAGCTGATGGGAACCATAGGACGAGATTAATCCTTGGCGCGATCGATTAAGGCTCAGATCGATCGGATAGCCCTGTTTAAGATTGCGATAAAACAACCGACTCAAACTCAGCGCCACATCGTCTGGAATTCGCTCCGCCATGGCCAAAATTGCTGGAACCCCACGCCGCAACAGCGCATCGGCCAAGTTCTCAATAGAGTCCCCTGTTGCCGTTGCCCCATGTCCGCCGCGACAAGAATTCAACACCGCCATCCGAACTCCATTGTTGACCAGAAGGCCCGCCAAATCTTCGCCGCTCAGGGCTTCTGTCAATCCAGTTCGACTATTGACAAGATACAGATCGCCGCCCGCCGTGCCCCAATGACTATGACCTGCGTAATGAAAAATGTCATAATTCCCCTGTTCTAGGTCTTGAGTAAGCTGCTCGCGTCCCGGTTGCTCTAGGATTTTCAGCTCGATTTCTGGGCCTTGATGACTAGACCGATCGCGCTCCAATTCTTCACGAAGATGATTAGCCTCCTCGTGCAATTTAAGCTGATCTTGGTCCGTGGGAGCCGACAACACCATCAAAATTCTCAAGGGACCGCAACTGCCACCGCCCACATAGGCCGGAATTCCTCCGACTTGGTAGCGCGAAAACACCACGTCTGTTCCGGTAGCCAAGGGCCGATCGCCTCCATTCATCACTTCCCAAGGCAACCGAGGAAGCCTGTTGTCCATCAGCCCCAACCGTAGGCGCAAGATATCATGTTGGTTTTGAGCAATGCCTTGGGCCGCCAGCCAGCTATCTCGAATGGTGCCTTGAAAAAGTGCATGGTAAAGCTGCTGGCCAAGCAATACTAAATTTGAATTACTGGAGGAGTTGGGCGGCGTGGCCGAGGTGGGAGTTCCGCTGCGAAGAAGCCCTAAAAGCGGGTCGTCCATTAATTTTGCGGCTTGCTCAATCCAGTCCTCTACTTGCCAGGTGACGATTTCTTGGGCCACGGGTACTCCAGCCGACATACGCTCATGCTCAGTGCGAATGAGATATTTGTCTCCTTCAACTGGAGTTACCGAGAGTAGAAATTCTTGCGTCACAGATTCCCCTGGGGTGGCCGACTCAGTGCCTTTAAATAACCTATCCTCTCCCTTATAGCCGCAAACGTGACAACTGGCCGACAGAAATTTAATTCCGATCGGCTTTAGGGAAAGTTTATAAACCGAGGCTTGAACTTCATTAAATCTCTATAAGTTTCTCCCTGATTGAGACATGGTTGATGAGAAGTACTAAATGGTAGATGCACCCTGATTTCAATCTCTGATTTATGACAAGTAAATCAGAGATTTTTTATGGCAAATTTTAAGCTGTTCTTTTTAGGGACGAACTAAATCCAATAATTAGTTTTGTTGGACTGCCCATAGAAGGTATTTGAGATCTTAGTCAGAGACTGAAGGTCGCTTTATTATTAGCCTGACAAAGGAGAGGTTCATTTTTATCATTGCATTGGCTAAGGTTCTCTCATAGTTCTTCACGAATATTTTGCAGCATTCCATCCATGCATTTGATAGTCTACAACCGACCGAAGGTCATCGTTCAATAACCCAACGTGCAATTACTGGGATAAAACCTGACTTTCCTTACTCTTTTTTCTCCTGGGTAGATCCCTTACCTAAAGGATAGAGAAGAATAGGCTAACTTAGAGACAGTAAGAGGTACAGCTTTCAGATCTACTGATTATTTCTGATCCTTTACACAAGGGCACTCCCCCTTTTACAAACATCGATCGCAATGGCCGCAGGGTTTGATTAAATTCAAATTACCAAAGAAATTTTGAATATAGTTCCAACGACATCCTCGATGATTAATATAGTGTTCAACCTCCGATCGTTTTGGAATTGACTTTAGTAATTCTAAATGGGCTGTATCTGCCGATCGCGTTTTAAGTTTTTGGTGCATACTTTGGATTGAATGTTTCCAGGTTGTAGAATCAAGCGGATCAAGCAAACCCGATCGTTCACTCACCAATGTCAACCCTGTAGCTCGCGATCCATCACGTCCTGCCCGCCCAATTTCCTGAACATATTCACTCAACCACAACGGCGGCTGATACTGTACCACCCAGCGCACATCTGGTTTATCCACACCCATGCCAAACGCACTAGTAGCCACGACACAACTGAGTCGATTTTCCATCCAATCTTCTTCAATGTCACGTTTTTTACTTATGACCAATCCCGCATGATAGCTAGCTACTCGGATGGTTTGCGATCGGAGCCATTTCGCTAATTCTTCCGAATCATTTCGAGTTCGGACATAAACAATCCCAGACGTTTGATTTTGAGATTGAATAAAGTTCAGTAATTTTTGACGACGATCGCGGGGAGTCCAAACCCGTTGCTTTTTTAATACCAAATTCGATCGATAGGGTACTTCGACAAATTGAATTGGATTATTTAGATTTAACGATCGAATAATAGTCGTTTGTTCTAAAGGATTGGCGGTGGCGGTAAATGCAGCAATATTGATTTTTGTTCCCTTTGGACGTGCGGCCAACAACCGATCGCGCACCGTTCCTAACTGTTGATATACCGGACGAAACGTATCACCCCATTGCACCAAACAATGCGCTTCATCTAAAATCAAACTTGAAATCTTCAATTCAGGATTCAGTAATCGTGCCATTACGCCTTGACTCAACAGCGTCTCCGGGGACAAGTATAATAGTTTTAGCTGTTGAGTTTCGATCGCGTAACTAATTTTTTGACGTTGCGATCGATCGAGTTGTGAATGCAGTAATGCAGCGGGTAAACATTTTGAAACAAGCACATTCACCTGATTTTCCATCAGCGCAACCAATGGTGAAATCACAATAGTTAATCCCGGCAAGACCAACCCTGGCACCTGAAAACAGATTGATTTTCCGCCACCTGTAGGCATAACAATTAGGGCATCATTCTGGTCACACAAGGCTTGAATGATCGCCCCCTGCGAGCCTCGAAACTCATCAAAGCCCCAAACAGACTTTAGAACTTGATGTGGGGTTTTCCGATCGGTCATAATAAGAGATTAAAATAGTTGCTCTTAGAGGAAGTTTAAAAAGTCCTTTGGTTGCTATCAAAAGCCCCGATCCCCATAGCCCCCTTGAAAAGGGGGAACCAGAATTCAACTCTTAGTCCCCCTTTTTTGTGGCGTAGCCTGCCCGTAGGGCGTAGGGGATTTAGGGGGATCGGGT
>JAJAYH010000068.1 GCA_026786325.1 Alkalinema sp. CAN_BIN05
CGCAGCAATTCTGGCGGTAACGACTGAATATTATTTGCAGTAGCGACGACAAATACAGGCGACGTTTTTTCAGCCATCCAGGTAATAAATGTTCCAAATACGCGACTACTGGTTCCCGAATCTCCGCGCCCATCCGCCCCTGCAAATGCCTTATCAATTTCGTCAATCCACAACACACAGGGAGCCAATGCTTCTGCCAATTGAATCATTTGACGGGTCCGAGACTCAGACTCGCCGACCAATCCACCAAATAGCCGCCCCACGTCTAATCTCAATAGCGGTAGATGCCAATGGTGGGCGATCGCTTTGGCGCTTAAGGATTTCCCGGTTCCCTGAATTCCCACGAGCATTAAACCTTTGGGATAGGGAAGTCCATATTGGCGCGCTTTCTCACTAAATGAGCCACCTCTTCGGATGAGCCAGTCTTTGAGATTGTCGAGTCCACCAATATCCGTAATGTCTTCGGTGGTCGGATAAAAATCGAGAATTTGGGTTTGGCGAATAGTTTGGCGTTTTTCTTCCAGAATCAACTCAACATCATTGGCCTGAAGTTTGTTATGCATGGCGATCGATCGGGCCAACACCCGCCGAATTCGATCGATCGTTAAGCCCTGACAAGATTGCACGAGTTCATCAACGGTTCTTTCGTCCAATGATTGAGACAAGGCGCTAAGAACTCGATCGATTTCGGTGCGAATAGTAACTGGATTTGGTAATGGAAATTCCAGCACCGTCATGACTTCGCTTAAATCTTCCGGGATGGTGAGTTGGGGCGAAAGAATGACAATATTTTTGGGTTGAGATTTCAGGGCACGGGCCAGATTTCGCAATTTCCGCGAGACCGATACGTCGTCTAAAAAACGATGGAAATCTCGCAAAATAACAATAGCGCCCACGGTCGGTGATAGTTTCTCGATAAATTCCAGCGCCTGTACCGGATTCCGTTTGCCAAAACCCGCATCGTTTGGGTTGCCCTGGTAGCCATCTACAAAGTCCCAAATGTAAACCGATCGCTCACCCAAAGACTTGGCGCACTGTGCGATCGAGGCTTCAACCCGTTCTTCTTCGCGAGTTGGAATATAGAGAATGGGATAGCGCGATCGTAAAAGTAAACTAAATTCTTCAGGGAAAGCCATGGCAGATATACATCGCGGAGATACAGCTTCAAGGTTTAAGAGGGTAACTGACCTTTAAGTGATTCGAGGACGGCCCAGCGCAAATCGCCAGTCGGTTGAGCATTCTCTGGGAAAATTTCGGGAATCCCCTTGCAAGTGTCACCGCAAATACTTTTGTAGGGCATTTCTAGACAGAGCTGCTCATAAACCCAAAGACTTGGGTCAAATAAGCCATCTTTTGACAGCGTTTCGACCATATCATCCAGTTCTAAGTCTTGCTCAAATGGAATACTGGCCCGATCTTCCTCGCTGCCTTCCGAAAACCATAGTAGCTCCGTGGTATCAAACGCAAGGCGGTGATTGTATTGCTTCAGGCACCGATCGCAGGTCAAGGTCACAATAGTGTCCGCTTGGCCCACCACTTCTAAGAAGCTATCTTTGTGAGTCACTTGCAATGTCGCTTGAACGGGAGTCAAGGTATTCAGTTGCGGCAGGACGGCTTTGAAATCTATGGTTTCGCAGCCTCCTTGACGATGGAGAATATGGGGAATAGAAATGGGTTCAGTCATGATGAAATGGCCTGCACGAAGCATGTAATAGATTTTCTTTTGTACTGAAAACAAAAGGGTAGGTTCATTATCAGAACCTACCCTCATCGTACAACTTCATCTAAATCAGTAGAAGTATATGTTAGGTTAAGCCTTCTTTTTCTTGTTAGATCCAGGCTCAAATGGGATGGCACTAACATCTATTGTTGCGGTTGATGCCCCTTTACCAGACTTTTCTGCATCAACAATTTTTTGCAGATTCTCAGGCAATGGTTCGCGCGACAATACAAAGGTCTGTAAGGTCTGGAACATGTTGCCAATCACCATGTACATCAACACACCAGCAGGCAATGGGAAGAACAAAAACATCCCGGAGAAAATCACGGGGGTAAATTTATTGACGACTTCTTGCTGTTTTTGTTGGTCGGTTTGTTCCCCTTCACCGCTGCTTTTACCCGTAAGCTGTTGGCTCACAAATAAGCTAGCTCCGAAGAACAACACCATCGCTATGATATCCCAATGAATTGTCCCATCAGCATCACGAGCGCCCACATGACCCAGCGCCTTAATGAACAAGAATCCTTGATCTGAGGCAAGTCCGGGGATAAAGGCTTGAATCGTTGCGTCTCCCGGCTGAAGGGCGGTAATAGTTCCGTCCTCTGCGATCGACACCCGTTCTGCGCCTGTCATTATCTTATATTTAGGCTTCAGGTTAGTTTCAGGATATTGAGCCGCTAGTTTAGTGAAGGGCGTACCTTCAAGCGTTTGAAACTCGACATTTACTTTTTCGCCTACGCCGACTTTGTTCCCGGCAGGTAGAAATGCTTCAACTTTCTGGTGAATGCCTTCAGCTAGATAAATATTTTGAGGACTAACCTTAAAGACCTCAGGCTGAACTAAAGCCATCTGATCCGTCGGCAGAATATTCAAACTGATGTTATACGGCACATCAGAGAAAGGCGACCCACGTAATGTTGCAAACAGCGCAAATAGAACGGGCATTTGCACCACCAAAGGAAGACAGCCCGCCAAGGGATTGCCAAATTCTTTGTAGAGTGCGCTGATTTCTTCTTGTTGCTTAGCAGGATCGTTTTTGTAGCGCTCCTGGAGTTCCTTCATTCGCTTCTGCATCACAGGCTGCGATACCTTCATCTTGCGCATGTTACGAATTTGTCCGGCACTCAAGGGCCAGAGGACAAATCGAGCAGCTAAGGTTAAGGCAACGATCGCCAATCCATAACTCGGCACCACTCCATAGAAGAAGTCTATGAAGCGCAACATTACATTGTTTGAGAGAAAACCAATACCGAAGTCCATGAGCCTACTAAGCTTATTTACAAAAGAGCTAATCTACAAAATCTAGAAAACGGAGACCACACTAATCAAATCTTAAGTCCACTCTCAGAGGTGAACCAGAATGGCAGATGTTGTCTCAAGATTTCACTTTCTTAGAACCTGATTTTTTGATGTCACTTGCGGGCCGCTTTTCAGCAATTCGCTCGTTCACATAGTCTTCAAGTTCACGGAATTTTGGCACCGATCGCATTTCCAAGCGACTACCATCGGTCAGTGTTAGTACCATGTCGCCCCAAAGGCCCAAGCCACGAGGAACAGTGGCAACACTAGCAATCTCACGGTAAACCACATCAGAGCGTTCACGGCCCATCCATCCACCTTCAACGGTAATGCGACGGCTAGTAATGCGATAACGCAGCCAAATGGCTCGAACAATCGCACCGATCGTCAATGGTAGACAAACTACTGTAAACGCCAACACACAGTTAGTAATTACGTCGCCCTTGTGGGGACCGCCCTCATAGAAGACTTCTTCATTGATTGCCATTGAGAACCTCAGCTTTCACTAACAGTTGTTCTAATTCTTGCAGAAATTCGCCATACTCATAAGTGAGGGCTTCCGAACGGACCAAAATGACTATTCGGAGACCTGACTCTAGGCGAGGCAATAGCTGTCGGACGATCGCTTTGAGCTGACGCTTAATCCGATTTCGGACAACTGCTCGCTTGCTAACTTTCTTGCTGATCGAAATGCCAACTTGAATAGGCAAGACTTCTGAAGAGCCTAGCACCCGAGAAGCTCGTAAGATGACGAGATGTAATCCCGTCGCTCGTCGTCGCTTCCCAGATTGATAAACCCGATCGAAATCTTGCCGTTGCTTGAGTCGATTCGCCTTTGGGAGTCCCAAAATTGACCGTCCCAGTTCCTATGCAACCGACACGTTGGCCCGCCCTTTAGCGCGCCGTGCCTTAATTACACGACGACCATTAGCCGTCCGCATCCTAACTCTAAATCCAGAAACCCGTCTGCGCTTGCGGCGAGTTCCTTCTAATGTACGCTTCATAAAACTTACTCCAAACCTGGGTCAGACTATCCGACCACAAAAAAAAGTCACGGCTCATTAGTCTACTCTGAAACCCTAACTAATTTCAACAATCCAGGTTCCTAAATCTCGAAGTAGTGGAACATCTCCTGGCGTTTGGACCCGGCCATTGAAGTAAAACATACCGTTATTATTGGGGTTGCGAACGTTGGAGAAGTGCATTTCTACAGCGGTTCCAGCAGGAATTGGCTCCACGGGAATCACCTTCAGAAAGTGATTTTCTTCTTCCCAAATTACTTCCTGAACTTTTACATTTTTTCCGTTAACGATTAGTTCAACATTTTTGGTGTCGAAGGATCCGTTGAAATGGTCGGAGTAATCGATCGTGAATTCAGAGACCGCGTACTTCATTTTTTTCTTATCTAAACGAAAACGATACCGATCGGTTGCGCCTGTGTTTCCGCCGAAGTCGAGACGGCAGGTGAGTTGCTGGTTACGCTCGACACCACTAAATAGGTTTAGACCATCGCACCCCCCGGCGATCGCGACTTGCGGGGTGACAGCGACGGATAGTGCGCCCATGACAACCATGACGGACAGCGCGGAGGTCTTACGGAATAAGCGAGAAGGAAAACGCATAGAATTGGATCCAGTGGTGGGGAATGTGTTGAGTGAAGTATTAATTGAATATCGCTATATTTTAAGACGATTGTGCAAATTATCTGGTGGGGTAATGTGCCAATCCCTACTTTTTATGGCTTGCTTAGGATCTATGGGAATCCTCGTCAAACGGGCTAACACCAATCTTGATGACGATCGGTTTCAGTTAAAAGTTCCACTCTTCCGAACGGACTCCTTTAGCGTAGGATTAGACTTGGTTCAATTATGTCTTGGTAGCGGGGACTATGGCTTCAGCGAATCTTCAGCGACATACGGGATGGAAACTGATGGGCATGTACTTGCTCTTGAGCACGATCGCATTTTTCATGCTGTTGCCATTGCTGTGGCTGGTGAGTACGGCGCTTAAGTCCCAGGGCGAAAATCTCTTCCAGTTCCCACCTCAGTTCATTCCGGCGCACCCAACCCTTGAAAATTTTGTTAAAGCCTGGAACTCGGACCCACGGAATCCCTTTAGTCGTTATTTCTTTAACAGCATTATTGTTTCGCTCCTGACCGTTGGGTTGAATGTGTTGTCGTCGTCGTTGGCGGCTTACCCTTTGGCAAGATTAAAATTTAAGGGACGCGATTTTATTTTTTCGACAGTTGTGGCGACAATTCTGATTCCATTTCAGATTGTGATGATTCCACTATTTATTATTTCGGTGCAATTGCGATTGCAGAATACTTATCTGGGCATGATTTTTCCGGCGATCGCATCGGCATTTGGCATATTTTTAATGCGGCAAGCGTTTCAATCAGTGCCGAAAGAGCTTGAAGAAGCCGCTCGAATGGATGGTTGTTCGGAGTTGGGCATTTGGTGGAGTGTGATGTTGCCAGCGGTGCGACCTGCGCTTGTGACGTTGGCGATTTTTGTATTCATTGGTTCCTGGAGTGATTTTCTGTGGCCGTTGATTATCACAAACAAACCGGAGATGGCCACGTTGCCGTTGGGGGTTGCACGGCTGACGGGCTTGAGTGATACGGATTGGCGTGTGGTAGCGGCTGGATCTGTGCTGTCTATTGCCCCAATTTTGGCATTTTTTATTGCAATGCAGCGATACATTGTGCCGAGTGATGCGGCGAGTGGGGTTAAGGGGTAAGCCTTACAAAAATCTCTTTGACAGTGGCAATAGTAATTTCTGATTCATCCGTCCAGCCAAGATGATTGCTGCCACTGGTGGGAAATTGCTGCGATCCTCACCCGCGATCGTAAAGACTTTATCGGTAGCCCCGGCCCCATTTACTCCTAGTGCGAAAACGCTCTGACGATCGGCTACCGCTCCAGCTTGACGGCTGATCTGGATCATTAAGATTAGCCGTTGAACGTCAACGCTCGACCTCGAACATCCTGATTAAATTGGCCTCGATCGTATACTACTTGCCCGCCAACGATCGTCACCGCAGGCCAACCCGTCAAATTCCATCCCTCAAACGGACTCCAGCCACATTTCGTCTGAAGTTCCTCTCGCAAAACAAGATGGTAATTGTCTAAATCCACCAGCACTAAATCGGCATCATAACCAGGCGCGATCGTCCCCTTCCCCACAATCCCATACGCCTTTGCCACTGCCGTAGACATCCAGTTAGAAACTTGAGCCACAGTACATCGCCCGTTCATCGCCTGAGTCAGCATCAACGGTAAAGACGTTTCCACCCCCGGCATCCCAGACGGCACCTTGGCTGGCTCCAAGAAAACAGTCGTAGATGAAGCCTCTTCGTCCGATTGATTAGTGGGATTTGCCCGACCCTTCTCGGCCAGCGTATGAGGGGCATGGTCCGTCGCAATAAAATCAATCACGCCATCCCGAAGTGCCTGCCACAGAACTTCATTGTCGTGAGCACTCCGAATCGGTGGGTTCATCTGGAGCAACGACCCGAGTTTTTCGTAGAAGCTTGTATTAAGCAACAGGTGCTGAGGCGTAACTTCCGCCGTGACCCACGCGGGCTTATCCTGACGCAGCAGTTCGGCCTCTTCTGCGGTTGAAAGGTGCAAAATATGGAGCCGTCGCTGATATTTTTTAGACAGTTTGAGCGCCAGTTGTGTGGCATTGAG
>JAJAYH010000069.1 GCA_026786325.1 Alkalinema sp. CAN_BIN05
CAATTCTGCAACTTCAGCGGCATTAAAGTTTCTCAGTGTGAACGATCGGACTTTGATATTAAATGGACTGGCTGTATTCAATCGTTCACTGCCACCTGCCGCGACTTTATAATCTCGCACATCGCGTAAACCGATTAAGCCAACTGATTGGGGGAAGTTCTTAGGGCGATCGGGAAAGCCATCCCGCAACTGCCGCAACACTGAAACCAATGCTTGATCTTGAAGCGAATCAATTTCATCAATAAATACTGCAAGCGGACTGGGTGAAGCTTTTGCCCATGCTTCTAGAGCCGATTGAATTCGTTGTCCGGGAGGCGCATCGGGCCAAGCTGGAGGGTGGAACTCTTGGGGAAGGCGGTTTTCAGCAGCACGTCTCCATGAGCCTAAGATTGCCAGTTCTGCACTACCTGGGTCTTGTGGAAAGGCTGCGCCCACTTCAGCCGAAACCATTACGGCCACAAATTGTCCCTGTTCGGTTAATTGTTCTGCTAACCCCATCATCGCTGTCGATTTTCCCGTCTGACGCGGCGCATGAAATACAAAATAATTACGCTGTGCAATCAAATGCACCAAATTAGGCAACCTTGCCGTCGCTGATAATGTGTAGTGAATATCAGGTTGGCATGGACCTGTGGTGTTGAATGCACGAATCATAGATGTGGGGGAATTAGGATAGATTTCTAGTCTACGATCGCACCAATCTAAACGCTGAAAAAATCATTCAACAAGTCCAGAACTCTATCAGAATCCGTTAGAACGATCGATGAAATGAGTTGTACAATAAGTTGTACATGTTTTGATTTTATTACTATGGATGCCATCACCTACTCTGCGGCCCGTGCAAACCTAGCCAGTACCATGAGTCGCGTTTGTAACGATCATGAGGCATTGATCATCACTCGAAATGGTGAACAATCTGTTGTTATGATTTCGCTCGAAGACTATAGCGCCCTCGAAGAAACGGCCTATCTGTTACGCAGTCCCAACAATGCAAAACGTCTACTCTCTGCGATCGAACAACTCAATTCAGGACAAGGAACGCAACGAGAGTTGATTGAGGAGTGTGAATGAGACTGGTTTTTTCGGATGAAGCTTGGGAGGACTATCTGTACTGGCAAAAACAGGACAAACGGATGGTGGAGCGGATTAATAAACTCATTGGTGAGACGAAACGAGACCCCTTTAACGGAATTGGAAAGCCAGAAGCCTTAAAACATGCTTTGTCAGGCTTCTGGTCACGGCGAATGACCGACGAACACCGAATGATCTATCGGGTTGACGGGGACGATCTGTTGATTGCCCAGTTGCGTCACCACTACTGACCGCCTGTACAAATCACCTGCCTATCGAGATTTCTACCGAGAAGCCAGCCCCTTGGTTAATCCAAACGAAGCCCGAAGACTACTCGCCACCGGAGCCATCTTGCCCTTCTGACAGACTTCCGCATACAACGCCTCCACATCCGTAATGTTCTGGCTCAATGTATACCGTTCTAAAACCCGATCGCGAGCTTTTTGCCCCAACAATTGCGTCAATTCTGGGTGGTCGCGAAACAACGGCAACAATGTCTGCAACTGAGTCGCCACAGACTGATTGGTCCGCATAATAATCCCCGCCCCTTGCTCCAGCACCTCGCCATCTGCCCCAGCATCCGTGGCAATGCAAGCTAATCCGCAAGCCATGGCTTCGAGTAATGACAGCGATAATCCTTCCACCAGTGACGGCAAAATATACACATCAGCACTGCGCAAAATCTCAATCCGCCGACTTTCCTCCGCGACAAATCCTAGCCATTCCACTCCAATCTCCTCACCGTACTGCGCCTTCAACGACGACAACAACGGCCCACTTCCCACCATCAACAACCGACTGTTACCACTCATATTTGCCGATTTCCAGGCTTTAAGTAGTGCTTCAACATTTTTCTCTGGTGCAATACGACCTTGATATACAAAAATCCGATCGGTTCCCCAAGCTTGCCGCATTGGCATGTCTTTTTTCGGGATGGAACTGGGGCAATATTTATCGACATCAACGCCATTGGGAATCACGGCAATCCGATCGCTCCCCACGCCTAACTTGATCAACAGATCTTTCTGTAAGTACGAGAAAACTATTACCCGATCGTAATGGGCAAGCGCGGGGGCATAAAGCTGATACATCAAATACTGAGTCCCCGAAGCCCAGTTTCTCACCTGATTATCAAAGGCCGGATGAAAGGTCGCAACTAAAGGCACATCCAAGTCTTCACACAACTCTGGCAATCGAAAATCAAGGGGCGACAATGTGAGTGACGCATGGACCACATCAGGCTTCAAACGTCGAAGGGCACGGTATAGAAGTTTGCTCGATCGTAATTTAGGCAGCGTATAAATCTGAGATTTGAACAAAAACGGAATGGTTACTTCCTGAAAATTAGGGGCGAATTCAGGATTATGTTCTTCTTCGCTATCGTCTTGGGAAAAGTGAAAAAAGCTAACGTGATGCTCGCGATCGAGGAGTGAATTTGTGACTTCCCGACCGTAGGTAACGTTGCCACAAAAGGGCGACTTTTTCCCTAACCAAGCAATATGCATATTTTCTACCGTTGTGTCCTAAATCGGCTTAAACCGTCTTTGAGTCCGAATCCATTATGGCTGAGGACGGACATTTAAACATCGGTCTGAGGAATAGCATTGCGGGTGATATACCAAGTTAAGGCTGCGCCCGCTAGGACGATCGCCGACAAACATAAAAACACCACCTTCAACCCCAGTGCCGATTCTCCAATCCCCGCTAGCACCAAGGGTAAACTCAAGGCAATGTTCACCGCATTATTTTGTAAGCCAAACACCTTGCCCCGCATGTCTTCTGGGGTTTCTTGTTGAATTGTGGTTTGCATGGGAATTCCGATCGCCGCCGCAAAAAATCCCACCAACGCTAGACAGCCAAAGGACGGCCAAAAATGAGTATAAGTGAAGGCCAATGCCGACAATGCCGCCGCCACGCCCGTCGAGCCATAGAGTGCAAGGCGATTGTTTGAAATTCGCTGACCAAAGTTGCCCAACAACGTTGCACCCATGGCCATGCCCAAACCGCCCGCTGCCAACAAAAAGCCAAATTGTGACGATTTGATTTCAGGCATCACTTCAGCCAACCGCACGGCTAACACCGACAACGCGGCAAACACTGAGAACAAAATTACGAGCTGAATCAAGGCCGCCCGCACATGCGCCTGTTTGCCAAGGTAGTTCAAGCCGTCTTTAATATCGGCAAATACGTGGGGCCGTTCGATCGTTTTATCAACGGGGACTTCGCCTGTTTTAAGCAACAGAAGCAGAAGACCTGCGATCGCATAACCGCCGCCCACCACCAATTCCTTACCCAAATCCATCACGCCCAAGCCCGAGAAAAGCTGATCAGCCAACGCCAACAGCGGCTCCCCAACAGCAAATCCAATAATCACCGAGGCCATCATTGTGGTGGTGTACAACGAATTGGCGGATAGAAGATTTTCCTTTTCAACCAAAAGCGGCATCACCGATTGTTCCGCAGGCGCAAAGAACTGCGTCAATGTAGACACTAAAAATGTGATCACCAACATCAACGCAAACCCGACCGGAGTCTCGCCCCAAGGTGCCCAGTCCTTCACGGCCCACAACATCACCGGAAGCGAAAAAACCAACAGCCCCCGCAGCAGATTGGTCGCGACTAAAACGCCTTTCTTGGACCACCGATCGACATACACACCAGCAATAGAGCCAAATAAAATCGCCGGAATCGTTGAGGCAATCATTGTCGAAGACACCCAACCGCTAATGGGCTGGTCATCCTGTTGAAACCGGGATGCAATCAGCGCAATCATTAATACCAAGTAAACCTTGTCTGCCAACTGGGAAAAAACCTGACCCGACCACAGCGTCAAGAAAGCACGATTTTTTAATACAGGAAGAAAGCCTCGTTCTGGCGAGACTTCAGGGTGCGCCAAGGCTTCAAGCTGGGCTAATGGCTCCTGAAGCTCTGCACCATTAAGTGGCGGATGGATTGATGGGTCTGAAGAATCCTGAAGCAATACCTTGGCCTTATCGAACGGAATAACTTTAGATTCATCGCTAAATGGGCTGCCCTGATTTCCGGTTAATTTTCCACGGGGAGACGGATTTCCAGGAGTTGGGGGCGTTGTTTTTCGGGACGGTTGGGGGGACACAGGATTGTGCATACTGCCGGGTTTCATAGCCTAATGGGAAAAACGAAAATCATCATGAAATGAAAGCGAATGAGACACTATAGGATATTAAAAGATCCTCAGTCGCGAAAATGCCTGTTAATAGTTTAGCACCTGCATCTTATTCAAAGTCGGACGAATCGGCGATCGATTCTACGCCACGGGTATCTTAAAGCACTTCAAAATATGCATTTCGTACTCAATTTGCCTAAAAGAGTTGATCTACTAATGTCGCCGATCGGATCGGTCGATCGAAATGGTAATGGGCACAGGATCGTAAAAGGCGTTCAATGGATCGCCATGCCATGTCGGGATTCATGCCTTGGGGAAGCGTTTCTGGATCCAAATAGGGTAACTCTTTCCCGGACAGTTGCTGCATCAGCGTCATTTGAATGGCTCCAAGCTGAGTAGGCCGAGAGGCTTGTTTGGGAGAATATAGCCGCACCGGACGTTCTGCAACCCGAGTCACCGCAGCAGATGCCGTCACCGCGCCAGATCCAGCCTGTATTTCCCGATCGTCTTCTGGCGTTTCACCTTGCTGTTCCGCTCGCCAAGCTGCCAATGCTGCCAACGTCACGGCCCCGCCCGCCTCTACACTAAACGCCGATCGCCATACCGGATTCCCCACTTCTGGCTCTAGAATTTCCCCACTCAAACAACAGCGATACATCTGCGGCGCAACCCCAGCTATCGCTAAAAGTTGATATATGGCATGGGTCAACCGAGCTAAGATTTCCTCTGGTGCGGCGGCTTGTAATCGATGCAAATGTTCCATCAAAAGATAAAAAAGCCCTTCTTGAGATTGATCGCTCTGAGCTTGCTGGAGGGCGAGTTCGGCTAAGTATTGGCTGGCGGTGAGTTTACGAATGTCGAGGGCGAGTTTTGGAAACGATTCGATTGACTCCGCCTGGGTAATTTTGTCCATGGACTTGCCC
>JAJAYH010000070.1 GCA_026786325.1 Alkalinema sp. CAN_BIN05
AGACCTAGGCATTCGCTCAACTGGTTCTAGTTTTTCAATATAATCATCAAAATCAATCTCCATAGATTGACGGACATACCGATCGAAAGCATCACTTCCCATAATCGGCCCATCCATCGTGGCTGTCGCATCTAACAATTCAAAAATCAATCCCGCCTGCACTTGAAAAATGTCAGCGACTTCGGCGATCGCTCTCGACGACATTTCTAATTGTGCAACGATCGGCAGATCTAACAATGCACCATCCAACGCCTGCCAAATGGCAGATAATTCAGCAGCAGCAGGGTCTTCAGTAGCCGATCGCAACACATTCCAAAGACTTAATTCAAGTTGCTTTACTTGGGATTTTTGATCAGATTTTTCAACGGTCATTAGTTGACCTTTAGACGTAAAAAACAATCTTGAATAGGACAAAGATTGGGATCGAGACGCACTAAACTCACGAATTTTTTAATGCCATAATGTTTGCCTAAAAGCTCTAGGAGTTTTTGAACATAGCTATGAACTTGAGACGGGAGCATTTGAAAACAATGAATGGGTGCAACTTGAGCAATCTTTTCTTGGTTTTGCCAAACTTCAACAGCAATCCCATGAACTGGACTATCTCCTATTCCACGATACAGAATTAGAATGGCATAGGTAATTGATGGCAATGGGTCCATAATCAACGTTTTAAACTCAGCACCTCGCTTACGACTGCGTTGACTATTGCGCCGATCGCGATGTCTGACATAAGACCTCCGACTCGGACAAACCTTACTGTCCCAACAGGTGCCGACATGCAATGTTTTTGCTTGCAATGCCGAAAGTGCGCCACAACGTATACATTTATCCGGTATTTTCCTTGATTCTGACATTTTACATTGATCCGAAGCTGCTGAATTAACACTCCACATCACAGTATATCCTGTTCTTTCTCACCTACGAAGTCAATAAGCGATCGTCTCCATCCCTCAATCAAACATCAAACTAGATTTAATCCTGCACATACTCATCTCCCGAATATAAACATATCTCCGCCCGCACAAACTCCCGCCCCAAATATGCTGCATGTTCTAATCGCCAAATCACATCGTTCTCTGGTTTCTCAAAAATCTCAATGCAAAGGGCTTTTGCAGTTTGTCCCTGAAATTGAAGTACCGATCGCCGTACAACCTTTCCCACACAAGGCAATGGCTTACCCGTTTCCGGGTCACAAGCAATGCCTTGATCATCAATGGTATTGCTATATAAATCCGCACAAATTAAGCCTTGATCCCGATCGAGATAAATCAAAAAATAGCCCTTTTCATCGAGTTCAATAAACCGATTGGAAAGTTCAATATCGATCGCCTGAGCCGACTTAAAGGTAATAGGAGTCATTGGATCTTGAATGATAGTCACGAAAACACCTCGAAAGTAGAATTTGTTATTGAGCCGCTATACATTCTCATCCAAAGCGATCGGCACGACCTTAAAGGGTAAATCTTCATTCACCGCCTCAATTTCTTGTTGTTCCATGGCATTAATCCGATCGATATTGTTTCGTAAAATATGGGACAGTTGCGGATCATAAAAACGATGCAACGAATAGTTCACCACAGCTGGAAACCCACGCCGTTTCTTGTGTCTGCCGCCTGCACCCGGATCAAATTGGCGAATACCGTTTTGAATTGCCCACTCAATTGGCTGATAGTAACAGGCTTCAAAATGTAACGAATCAACCTCTACCGTCGAACCCCAATATCGACCATATAACCGATCGCCATCTCTCAAACAAAAGGACATGCCCACAGGATTATGATCATCAGATTCATTATAGGCCGCAAAGAAGACGACCCGATGTCGCCAAATCAAATCTAAATGCTCAAAAAATTCTTGGGTTAAATATTTACTACCCCACCAGCCAAACTTATCACAGGTATCTGCATAAAATTCATACATTCGCTTAAATAAATGGGATGGAATTTCATCCCCGGTCCAGACCTTGAAGTGTATTCCAGATTCGGTAATAGACTTGCGCTCTCGCTTAATATTGCGTCTTTGATTTGAATTAAATGATTTGAGGTAGTCGTCAAAATTCTTGTAATTATTATTACCCCAAATATAGCCATGGTGTTGCCAAATGCTGAAACCTAATGACTCCAATTGCGATCGCCAAGCCGGATCAACATACAAAAAATTGCAGCCTGAAAGCTGATTACGAACACAAAATTGGTCAATTACATTAATCATCATCTTAGTCAGCATCGTCTCATCTTCAGATTCATGAATCAAAAAACGATAGCCTTCCGCTGGAGTAAAGGGCGACATTCCCAATAACTTCGGATAATAATCCCGTCCCAACCGCTGGGAAAGCTCAGCCCATTGATTGTCGAATACAAACTCGCCATAACTATGCCCTTTAATATACAAGGGAGCCGCCGCCACCAATTGCCCGTCTTTGCGCACAATCAAATGATTCGGCAACCAACCTGTATTTGCCGTCGTGCTGCCGGACGTTTCCATATTCCGCAACCAGGCCCAAGTCAAAAACGGGGTCGCCAGCTTCGTGGCCATGGCATCCCACTCCTCCGATGAGACCTGTGCAAGACTATTCACCCAAGCGACTTCATATTGCATTGTCTCTAATCCCTAATTCATCTGCTCCTCTACTAGCTTAATAGACAGAACCCAAATCGGGAAAGCACCTAGTCTATATAATTTAAAATAACCTCCATTCAATCGCCAAAATGCTCTCCAAAACCCTTGCCCAGTCGATCGCACACCATATTACCAACACTATTGGACAAAGCTTCGAGATTAGAAAAAGTCAAGTCCTCCACGGTGGGGACATTAATCAAGCGTATAAAATTACAGATCACGATCGGACCTACTTTGTCAAGATCAATCAGTCCGATCGGCGAACCATGTTTGAAGCAGAGCTGGATGGTCTGAAGCAAATTGCCAATACCCACACCATTCGGGTGCCACAACCTATTTGTACAGGAATTTGTACCGGAACAGTCGAGGACTATTCTTATTTAGTATTAGAGTATTTGCCACTAGTCGCACTTACTGATACAACGCGCCATGAACTGGGAGTAAAGCTGGCTGAACTTCATTTAGTTTCAGGGTCAACAGCATTTGGTTTGGGTATTGACAATACGATCGGGACAACCGCTCAACCCAATCCCTGGACTGCAAATTGGATCGAATTTTGGCGCGATATACGTATTAAATATCAACTTAATCTCGCCATTCAAAAAGGTGCAAAATTCATCTACGCCAATCAATTACTTGATGCAATTCCAACAATACTCAAAAACCATTCACCAAAACCATCCTTAGTCCATGGTGATCTTTGGGGTGGAAATGTAGGAGCATTGGCCACGGGAGAAGTGGTGATATTTGACCCGGCAGTCTATTGGGGCGATCGGGAAGTGGATTTAGCAATGACAGAATTGTTTGGTGGATTTGGTTCAACATTTTACCGAGGGTATGAATCGATTTACCCGATCGCCCCTGGATTTACTAAACGAAAAATTCTTTATAATCTCTATCATATTCTAAATCACTATAATTTGTTTGGCGGTAGTTATGAGAGACAAGTCGATCGAATGATGGTATCACTCTTGAATTGAGCGGTTTTCAAATTGTGGAAATTCTTCAGGATTTGGTTGCCATTGACATTGTTTAAAATTCACCCGACCTGATTGATTAAATTCAACACCTTCAGATTCTAAAAGCGATCGTTGTAGATAGTCATTTCCCTCACGAAATGGAGATTCAGAGATTTCCCCTTTTGCATTGATCACCCGATGCCACGGCACATCTGCATCCGGTGCAACCCGAAATAAGGCATAGCCCACAACCCTTGCCTTGCGCTGCATTCCCGTTAAGTTCGCAATCTGACCATAGGTCGCTACTTTTCCGTACGGGACACGCTTTACGGTTTCATAGATTTGTTCATAGGTATTCATGTATTACTCCATCAATCGCTGTGCTAAATCCAAATCAAAGAATGTCGCATCCCCAATCAGAT
>JAJAYH010000071.1 GCA_026786325.1 Alkalinema sp. CAN_BIN05
TCGTAGGGATACATGACGCTAGAGGACAGGACACGATCGAGGGCTAGTGCGCCGAGGTCTTTGTCAAATTCATACTTGTTCTTACTTCCAGCGGCGATTTCGATCAACACGTTAAGTAAGCCGGGTTTTGGCTGGGCGGGAATACGAGTCAGGTCCATGCGTACTTCTCTGATATTTTACGGATATTTTTAGTTGCCGAATTCGATTGTAGGGGAAGTCTGAGTGTATCTACTATTTTTTTGAGCGCCTGCTGAAATTAGGCCGCAGTTGCTCTACCCTTACTATAGATAGTCATTATGGTGCATATTAGTACTCTTCGAGATAATGGAGAGACTGTTGATAAATCCTCATGCGCCATAAACCATACAAAAAACTCAGCCGCCAACGAACCAAGATTCCACTTCTATGCTTTTGCGTAACGCTTGCAATTGTATTGGTAATTATTGCTCGGCCCGTACTTCATCTTACCGTAACGGCTCTGAACGATCGGTCTGAAATCACGACTTCACTGCCCGGAATGGTGGATGATGCTAGTCGTTTGAATTCAACACCTATGAATATTATGCAGATTTCAGATGATTTTCTGACTGCAAAAACTCAATTGAAGAGTGCTTTAAAGAATGCAAAAAATCAAGGTAAAAAAGTGACGATCGCGGGAGCACGTCACACAATGGGAGGACAGACTACATACTCTAATGGTATCTCATTGGATATGAGCCAGTTCAAGCAAATGTCATTAAACGCTACAACTGAAATTCTAACCGTTCAATCGGGCGCTACCTGGTCAGCCGTGATTCCCTATTTGAATGAAAAGGGCTATTCGGTTTCAGTAATGCAATCTAATAATGATTTTTCGGTTGGAGGTACAATGAGTGCAAATGCCCATGGATGGCAGCAAGATCATGCCCCGTTTGCTAGTACCGTTGAGCGTTTTCGATTGATGTTGGCAGATGGGACTGTTGTTCAATGTTCCAGGCAAGAGAACACAGAATTATTTTCACTTGTTTTAGGCGGATATGGACTTTTTGGAATCATTTTAGATGTGGATTTACGGGTTGTACCCAATGCACTCTATACAGCAGAACGATCGGTAATTCCTAGTAAGAACTATATTCAACATTATAGACAGCAGGTTTCAGCCAATACGGGTATGGCGTATGGAAGACTATCCGTTGCGCCAGATAATTTTCTAAAAGAAGCCATTTTGACAACTTATCACACTGCTTCTAGCGATCGGCAATTACCACTCAAAATCACCTCTAATGCAGGAATTGCCCGCACTATTTTTCGTGGAAGTATTGGAAATGATTATGGGAAAAATTTACGTTGGCAATTAGAAAAGATGAATGGCGGAGAGGCTGGGAGTAATGTTTCACGAAATGAAATCCTCAATCGATCGGCTAAATTATTTCAAAACAATAATCTAACAGAGACGGACATTCTACATGAATACTTTATTCCAGCCGAATCACTAGAGGCATTTCTGACGCAGTGTCGTCAAATCTTCCCAAAACACAAGGTTGATTTATTGAATATTACTATCCGTAATGTCTATCCAGATCGAGATAGTTTTCTACGCTATGCGGATGGAGAAATGTTTGGTTTAGTGATGCTTTTCCATCAAAAACGTAGTCCGTCTGATGATGTAAAAATGCAGGCATTAACCCAAGAATTAATTGATGCCGCACTTGAGGTGAGAGGCCGCTACTATCTGCCTTATCGACTTCACGCAACACCTGATCAATTTCACCGAGCCTACCCTCAAGCCAAGCATTTTTTCAAGCTGAAACGAAAATATGATCCTGATGAGCGCTTTCAAAATGCTTTGTATCTTAAATATGGCCACTAAAAATTGAATCTATTAATCCTTGAAAACAAATCGTTTTATTTATGATTATCTAAAACTGAAGATACAATTCATCGCTACGAGCGGTTTAGATTTCTACTCCCTGTTACGTCTATAATCAAGCTCACATTCACGCCTGGAATATATGGGAAAGTTTTACGTTAATTTTTCGGTGAAATCATCGGACCAGCATCAGGTGGTAGCTGTTTTACGCGATGCTGGACGGGTGGCGATCGTCTCTCCGCCTCAAGCGGGCTATGTGGTTGTCTATGACGAGGAGACCGATCGGCAGGCATTGTCCTCGATCGTACAGGTCGGGACTTTGCTATCAGAATCGGTGAATCTCCCTGTGTTGGCGGTATTAAATCATGACGATCGGATTTTGCGGTATTGGCTTTTTGAGAAGGGGGCAATCGTTGATGCCTATGATTCCAGACCTGATTATTTTAATAAGTTCTTTTCAGATTTGAATGAGGAGGACGATGATGAAATGAAAGATATTGATATAACTCAGATTAGTCGTCCTGAGAAATTGAAAGATTGTTTAAAATCAAATATTGATCTTGCAAAAGTTAAGAAGATTTTGCGTAATAAATATTCATCGGAAACAACACGGCATCAAGCTTTTGCAACAGAATTGGGATTGCCCGACTGGTCTGTTGGCGTGGGGTATTATTATGTCGAAAAGTTGAAGAAGGCGATCGCTAAAGATAATCAAATTGATTTAAAAGGTGAAACATTCGTTCAGATCGGGTAACTCTATTTCTTAGAACTTGATGTCCAACCTTCTGCGGTACAAATGACTCCCATTATCCTAATTCTAGGCTCAATCTAGAGTCTGAAGTCAGCGAAAATGCTAGAATAGATAATACGATCGGCAATAAATTGTTTTCGGTTGAAATGGGGATTAGGAATGAGTGGCGCAGTAGAATTTTTGGATGAATTTGATGTAGTGGTCGTCGGGGGCGGCCATGCGGGTTGTGAGGCGGCTTTGGCGAGTGCGCGGCTGGGATGTCGGACAATGCTGCTCACCCTTAATTTAGATAAAATCGCTTGGCAGCCTTGCAATCCTGCGATCGGTGGTCCTGCAAAATCTCAATTGGTTCACGAAGTCGATGCAATTGGCGGGGAAATGGGGCGGGTTAGCGATCGGACTTATTTGCAAAAACGGATTCTAAATGCATCCCGTGGTCCAGCCGTTTGGGCATTGCGAGCGCAATCTGACAAACGTGAATATGCAATGACCATGCGTCAAGTTGTAGAGAATCAAGAGAATCTGTTCATTCGTGAGGGAATGGTCACGGATTTAGTTTTGAATGCAAATGAAGAAGTGATTGGAGTCGAGACTTATTTTGGTGTTGGGTTTGCTTGTAAAGCCGTAATTTTGACAACGGGGACGTTTCTCGGTGGGCGAATTTGGGTGGGCGATCGGTCTATGGAAGCAGGACGGGCTGGTGAATTTGCGGCGATCGGATTGACGGATACCTTAAACCGTTTGGGCTTTGAAACCGGACGATTGAAAACTGGAACTCCCGCACGCGTAGACAAACGATCGATCGACTTTACAGTATTAGAAGAACAGCCCGGAGATGAAGAAGTACGCTGGTTTAGCTTTGATCCAGAAGCTTGGACACCTCGCGAACAATTACCCTGTTATTTGACTAGAACAACTCTCGCAACTCACCAAATTATTAA
>JAJAYH010000072.1 GCA_026786325.1 Alkalinema sp. CAN_BIN05
GGGTTTTAGCTCCTACGGCTTAAACAGAACTGACGTTAATTTTAGAGGCATCCTACGAGGCGACGATTTGTAGTACGATCGTGAATGCTCAGTCAACAGGAAATAATCGGTATCTTTTCAAATTCTTAGATGACTTACAAGATCGCCTTGATGAACTTAACGATCGGCGTAAAACATCAGGACTTAATGAACCGGAACAAGCCGAGTGGGTTGGATTACTAGAACTCGATAGAATTTTTACTCTTGTCAATGCAAAGATTCTCATAGATTAGATGCCTCTTTACCCTTCACTACGATCGCAGCTCCGTCTGAGAGCTACTGGACTTTGTGAATATTGTCACTCCCCTGAGGCTATCAGTTCTGCTGGATTTGAAATTGATCATGTTCAGCCGCGATCGCCATCGCCACCGCAAGCCTGACATTTTAGGCAAACTTTATCTCCAATGTACTCTAGCAGCTTCTTTGTTAGCGTTTCCATCGGGATTGATATTGAGACGAAATCGGGATAACCTGAATTATGGGTAAAAAATTCCCACACATTTTGTCGTTGGTGCTCAAGGAGATTTTATCTTTTGAATAAAGAACAAGCAATAAGAAAGCTGGAAATCTTAAAGGACAGAGGAAAGATATTGGGAGATTTACATAGGAGTAGTCAGGATTTTGAAAAGTGGCATAGAGATACTGAAGTTGCGATTGAACGAATCTTCGGTGAACAAAATCGTCATTTGAAGGATTTCCGAGCAATTAATTATTCTCTTTCCGTAGTCACTTCTTCGACACTAGCTTCAGATTTTGATAGAGCTTATCGGAACGGCGTATGGTCCGCATTGACGGTTATTGATTCATTTATTGATGAGATTAATGATTATTGGGTAGATGATAAATTAACATCCAATATAAATGTTGAATCAGATCCTATATCAAAAGTAGAACTGATAATTCGTCGGTTTCATCAAGTTGCTAGACAATTTAGGCAAAGATATTCTGATCGACCTTCAATAGAAATTGATGATGAATATGATGTCCAATACCTATTCCATGCATTGTTAAAATTATACTTCGATGATGTACGCCCTGAAGAATTTACGCCAAGCTATGCAGGTTCTGCATCACGTGTAGACTTTTTATTAAAATCAGAGCAGATTATCATTGAAATCAAAAAAACGAGACAAGGGCTTGGTGCGAAACAAATAGGTGAACAGTTGATAATTGATTCCCAAAAATATCAAGTTCATCCGGACTGTAGGAAACTAATATGTTTCGTTTACGATCCTGAGGGCAGAGTTGCGAACCCTCGTGGTATTGAGAATGACTTAACAAAGGACATTGATGGGCTGTCAATTTTGGTGTTTATTACTCCAATTTAATAAATATTAACTTAGTGACTAGCGCCATACGATATTCGATATGTTGGGTGAATCACTTTAAAATGGCATCAAGGCCGGTCGATCGCCACCCCAATCTTCTGCACATCAACAGCAAACCCCGCCACCACCAAAAACGTCTGGTCCGCTACTTGGCCCAACTCTCGCACCAATCGCCCCAACCGATCGCGAAACAAGCGCCCCATCGGATAAGCCGGAATCACCCCCCATCCCGTCTCCTCAGATACAAAAATCAAACTCGCAATACTAGACTCAACACTAGAAATCAAACAATCACAACCCGATCGCCAATCCGCTTCATTCATTTCCAAACCATTCCCAACCCAACTGCCCAAAGAATCAATTAAAAAACATTCATTCTCAATCCCCAAACCGATCGCCCCTACCAAATCAAACGGGACTTCCAACGATCGCCAACTCTCCGAACGACGCGCAATATGTTGATCAATTCGCGTATCCCAATCCAAATCACCCTCATATCGCTGCGCCGTCGCTACATATACAACTTGTTTTCCCGACTCCGATGCTAGCCGTTCCGCCCATTCACTCTTACCCGATCGCGCAGCTCCCGTCACCAAAATCACTTGACCCATCAGTCCTATCCCTCACAATTTACTCAAACATTCTCTCAACACGTGCAAATTCCCAAGCAGCGTATAGAATTAGGGCATTCTGACCAACCTAACCGCTATGAAAACTGGTATTAAACGCATTGAACAAACCCTAAGAACTCTGGAACAGCCCGTTTCGGACAATGGATTGATCTCTGATCGATTAGATCCAATTATTGTCCCATCATCGCCCAGTTCATCGTCCCGATCGTCAAAATCTAACATCTCCCCAGACTGTCGAACCACCCCATCATTATCGTTCGACATTCTTTCGCCCAAAGCTCCCAACCCACACCTAGATCAAAAAGCAAATCTCGAAGACAGCGACGATCGGGTTCAAAAATTCCCCAAACTCGAACTTCAAAATATTCATCTACCCAAACCCAAAAGCGTCACCCTCACCCCTCACCGCAACGCCCCAAACCCAGCCCTCGCCGCATCATTACTGCAAGACATGCTAACGATCGTCACCACCTGGCAACAAGAACTCACCGCGATCGGTCAAACTATTCAAAATATTTACCTAGAAGGTACCATTCTTGACGGCTGGCTTGAATCTCTCGGGACTGCATCCCAACAAGTCGAGACCCAAGCCTTGCGTCATGCGGACATCAGTCAATTGGTCAGCTTTGTCGAAAAACTCCAGACTGGCAAAATTCAACCCGAAGACATTCATGCCGTCTCCTCTAACTACCGTCTTTGTGGCATCAATCCCGATGGTCAACTTTGGAGCTATCCCTGCCCTCCGGATCAACTCCCCGCCGTCAGTATGGCGATCGCCCGTCATCATAAATTGCGCCAGCTACGAATTCGACAGTCCGATTTAGAAACCCGGCTGACCCATTTCTCCGAAGATCTCGTGAGGCTGCATAGTCAACTGAAAGATTAGGATGGGGAAGACTTGCCCTAGTCACCCCCCACAGATCAGGATTTCACAATGTCAGTCACAATGTCAGAAACAGTTCAAACCCAACCACAGATCTCCGCTGTTATCTGCACTCACAACCGCGATAATTATCTAGCCAAAGCGATCGACAGCTTACTAATTCAAACCTGCGAAAATTACGAAATACTGATCATCGACAACGCCTCTACCGATCGCACCGCCGAAGTTGCTCAAGCCTATCTCAATAATCCTCGTGTTCGCTATCATTACGAAGCTAAAGTGGGTCTATCTGTTGCCCGAAATACTGGTGCGCAGTTTGCAACATCGCCCCTCATTGCCTACCTAGACGACGACGCGATCGCCTCACCCCAATGGCTCCAGACGTTCATCAATGCCTACGCCCAAGACCCAAAACTTGCCATCTCCGGCGGTAAAGTTACCCTAATTTGGGATTGTGCCCAACCGCAATGGCTCTCGGAAAATCTTTCTGGAAATCTTGGCTTTTATGATCTCGGAGATCAACCCGTGCAGATCGATAAACCGGGCCTAACTCCACGGGGACTGAACTACGCCATTCGTCGAACCTTTCTAGACCAAGTGGGCGGTTTCGATCTAAACCTCGGACGCATCGGCAAAAATCTTTTGTCCAACGAAGAACTCCATATGACCAATCTCGCCCTTCAGTCCGGCTGGAATGTCACATACTTGCCTAACGCGATCGCAGCTCATCACGTCGCCCCAGAACGCGTTAAGCGCAGTTGGTTTCTAGAGCGCGGCTGGTGGCAAGGCATTAGCGAATGCTACCGAGAGCAACTTGCTGGAGAAGCTGGATTCGGTCAAATCGGGCGGGGTAGTGAACGTCTATTGCGTGGACTCTATAAATCAGTGAAGTTTACTGTCAAAGGGAAATTAATCCCAAAAGTCAACGGAACAGCCGACGGCCTAGTCTTTGAAAATTTGGTTTATAGTTACGGCCAAATTGGTTATCTGTTCAAGGTTTGTGAAGGATTATCGCCCTTAAATAAATTTACTGGAAAAGGATAATCAACAGGCCCGCCATTCAGGATTACCGCTAACGTCCTGATGAAAGCCTTACCCAGCTCAGATTTTGAAGCAGAAAACATCTTTTCACAATAATTTTATCAAGATCGCATTGTAAAGTTGTGTTAAGTTTACAAAAGTTCGTTACTATTTCTATAGATAAAGAGGGGACCAAAGTCAAAAGATTTTATCTGGAATCAATGGAAAACTCTGACGATGGCTCTGTTGGTGCAGACCATCAGGCTTGATTGAAATGGCTCTATGGTTATAAGTATTAATGCTCTAATTCTTAAGGTTTACTTAACTTCATAGTCGGGTAATATAGTCCAGTAGGTAATTATTCCTATTTGACTTTATGGATAAAGCCGATATGGATAACCTAGACGAGAGTTTTGAAACGACGAAATGCTAGGGGCTGTGACCCATTAGACTCGTTATTCCAAGTCACTCACCACATCTCACATCACTTGGCGTATAAATCAATTTCAGTAGGTTACATCAGTGACGACACCGTTTCCTTGGCTTTCGGCCATCATCATCCTGCCTTTAGCAGCCGCTCTCTTCATTCCAATTATTCCTGACAAAGACGGACGGACGGTCCGTTGGTATGCTTTGGGGGTGGGGCTGGCTGACTTTGCGCTATCGCTTTATGCGCTCTGGAAGCATTATGATTTTTCGCAAGCGGGCTATCAATTGACTGAGAGTGTCAGTTGGTTGCCACAGTTGGGGGTCAATTGGTCCCTTGCGATCGATGGATTATCGATGCCGCTAGTGGTGCTGACGGGACTTGTGACCACGCTGTCGATTTTGGCAGGTTGGCAGGTCAAGGAAAAACCCAAGTTATTCTATTTTCTAATGTTGGTGATGTACAGCGCCCAGATTGGGGTGTTTTGTGCTCAAGATTTAATTCAGTTTTTTGTGATTTGGGAATTAGAACTCGTTCCAGTTTATTTGTTGATTGCTATTTGGGGCGGTCCAAAGCGACTGTATGCTGCGACGAAATTCATTCTGTACACCGCAGGCGCTTCGGTTTTCATTCTGATTGCAGCGTTGGCCATGGCCTTTTATGGCGGCGGGGCGTTGACGTTTGATTTGACGCAGTTGGGTCTGAAGGATTACAGCTTGGGTTTTGAACTGTTGATGTATGCCGGATTGTTGATTGCCTATGGCGTTAAGCTATCGGTGTTTCCGTTGCATACTTGGCTCCCTGATGCCCATGGTGAAGCCTCTGCGCCTGTGTCGATGATTTTGACGGGGGTTCTGTTGAAGATGGGCGGATATGC
The DNA here is from genome assembly GCA_026786325.1 of Alkalinema sp. CAN_BIN05. GTDB lineage: Bacteria > Cyanobacteriota > Cyanobacteriia > Leptolyngbyales > Leptolyngbyaceae > JAAFJU01. Next base: position 5,207 of record JAJAYH010000072.1, read on the forward strand.
CTTGATTCGGATGAATGTGGAAATGCTGCCTAATGCTCACGCGTATTTCGCGCCTGTTTTGGCCGTGTTGGGTGTGGTTAACATTGTTTATGGCGCATTAGCATCGTTTGCACAGCGTAACCTGAAACGCCGCATGGCCTACTCGTCCATCTCCCACATGGGATTTGTACTGCTGGGTGTTGCGTCGTTTACTGACTTGGGTATGAGTGGCGCGATGTTGCAAATGGTGTCCCATGGGTTGATTGCGTCCGTGATGTTCTTCTTGGCGGGGGTTACATACGATCGGACCCACACCTTGAACATGGACGAAATGGGTGGACTGGGCAAGAAAATGCCGTCTACCTTTGCACTATTCACCATTGCCTCCATGGCTTCCTTGGCATTGCCCGGAATGAGTGGATTTGTTGGCGAGTTGATGGTGTTCTTGGGCTTTGCAAATAGCGAAATCTATTCGACAAGCTTTAAAACTATCATTGTGTTCTTGGCAGCAGTCGGCTTAATTATTACGCCGATGTATTTACTGTCGATGTTGCGGGAAATGTTCTACGGTAAAGAAGGGACAGCGATCGAGGGAAAAGTCTTCTTGGATATGAAGCCACGGGAACTGTTTATTGCAGCGTCGTTGATGTTGCCGATTATTGGCATTGGGTTCTATCCAAAGTTGATTACGCAGACTTATGATGCGACAGCGGTTAAGATTGCCCAAAATGCTCGCGGAGTCTTGCCAACGATCGCATCCAATAATAGTCCTTTGATTCGTGTTTCGATGGCTCCTGATTTAAACGAGATTACCAATCAGATTACCATTGCGAAGTAGGACGGTTAATCAATAGAGTTGAGTTAAAAGTCGGGTTGGAATAATTACTTCTAACCCGACTTTTTAGTATCTTCTTTAGATTGCAACCCGATAGAATAGAGATGTTAATCGATCGGTTTCCTCCATGGCTTATAACAAGTTCACTTTGCGTAAAGTCGTTGAGGATTTCTCGCTTCAGATCATTGAACGCGGTACGTTTCTTCCTGAACTTACACCAGTTGCGCCAAGTGCATTACTGAAGGAAACTCTCGCGGATGGCATTCCTTGGGCGATCGCAGTTGGGAGTGAGAAGGCACGTTCTGAAGCCATTATTACGCCAATTTTATTAGAAGTCCGGCGACGTTTAGATCATCAAGTGAGTGTATTTTCGGGTGAAGATTTTACCGTTGATATTGAAGCTGAATTAAATGGTCGCTGTGATTTCTTAGTTACAAGGTCTCCCGAACAGCTCTTCATTAAAGCGCCTGCCATTATTCTTGTGGAGGCCAAAAAGGAAGATACCAAACCTGGATTAGGACAATGCATAGCAGAAATGGTCGCAGCTCAGCGATTTAATGCGGCGGCCTGCGAGGATATTCCATTGCTGTATGGCTGTGTAACGAGTGGGACGGCTTGGCGGTTTCTACAATTAGAAGGGCACACAGTAACGATCGATCTGACGGATTATCCGGTGCCTCCAATCGATCGGATCCTGAGTATTTTATTATGGATGTTGCGATCGGAAAATTAGATCATCCGACGCGTAATACTAAGCCTTTTAAATACAATCCTTCTGGGTGATATAGACTCGTCGGATGGTCCGCTGGTTGGGTTAAATGATCTAGGATTTGAACCGATCGTCCCGACTCGATCGCCCCTGCCACCACAGCCCCCTTAAATAAATCAGGCGTGACCACTTGAGAACAAGAGAATGTCATCACAATGCCGCCCGGTTTTACTTGAGCGATCGCTTCATAGTTCAAACGCTTATAAGCCATGACAGCAGCATGTCTGGCAGATTGATTCTTTGCAAATGCAGGCGGATCTAGAA
>JAJAYH010000073.1 GCA_026786325.1 Alkalinema sp. CAN_BIN05
TACGTAAGCTTTCCGCCCGCTTCAGTGAGAATGAGTTCTGGTGCCGCAAAATCCCAGTCTTTTGGAGCTGTCTTTCCAGAGATTGAAAGGTAGAGGTCTGCATCTTGTTCGACGATCGCTGCTAGTTTACATCCTATGCCGCCCATCCTTCTTTGTGTGGAGATTTCCAAAATTTTGATAAATTCTTCTAATTTTTCGCCCCGATGATTTCGACTGGTAACAATCGTCATTTCCGATCGATTCGATCGGGTTGAAACTCTTGCTTGGCGACGGTTTCCGGCATTATCTTCAACCCAAGTTCCATTTCCAACCATTGCACTATAAAGTTTGCCTTGTGCTGGACATGCAACAGCCGCAATCACTGGCCTACCCTGGTATGCAAGCGCAATTTGAACGGCATAGTCTCCGGTGTTTTGAATGTAATCTTTGGTGCCATCCAGCGGATCAATAATCCATACCCAATCCTTACGGCGATCGTCCGGATTTTGATTTTTAAAGGTTTCTTCGCTTAAATAGCCATAATCATCGGTTCCGAGGTGGTGCTGTAAATTACTTAGAATGTGATCATTTGCTGCAAGATCTGCGCTAGTGACGGGGCTGTCTGTATCTCCACCGATTTTAAAGTGCGATCGATGCTCTAGCAAGATGTCGGCGGCTCCTTGAGCTGTGGTGCAGGCGAGTTGGTACAGTTCACTGAGACGATCGGCGGGATTGTTAGACATGGGATAATTGATTGATTGAACTGGGTTGTCCCGATTTTACGATGAGCTGTGGTGCTTCCAGCTAATGGCCGCGATCGATTAAATCAATAAAAAACGATCGTGAAATTTACGATCGTCAATCAATTCAATAGTTGTCTAGTTCTATACCGTTAAATCTGATTTATTCAGTTGGAAGGATCTGGTCCAATATTGCCGACAACTCCAAAGCAATCCTGTTCCGACCGCAAGATAAATCAATCCACGAATTTCAAAACTAACGCCTGCGGCGCGCAGTATGACACCGATGCCCATCATGGAGGCGATCAGGGCGATCGTTTTTCCACCAAACATTTGGAAAATACTTTTAAAGGGATTTGGTTCTTGTAGGTTAATGGTATTTTCAATAACTCGACTGGCCGTTTTATCCAGAACAAACTTTCCTTTCAGAAGCCCGACACTCAACGCCGCAGAGCCAATGGCGATATGTTCGGTATCAAGATCACCAAGGTAGGGAAAATGAAACCAAAAAAAACCGCCCATTGTCAGCAGTCCCGCACCCACGATGGTCCAAATGCTAGCTGCAATCCAAAGGTGTTGCTGCTGGGTGAATCCGGCCCAAGCTGTAGACATGGGCCGATCGTCTGAAGATTCAGTCATAATCACGACTCCGGGGAATGTAACGGTTTATTTAGATGATTGTATTCCTTAATAACTCCACTAACCTAAATTAAGCTTGTATTTATTAATTTTCGATCGATTAAATTAGTGTAGGGCGATTTTAATGAGTCATCCTGTCGTGAAATTAAGTCATTCATTCCCGTTGATCCCTACAATTAATGGGCAACGGGGACTGTCAATTAGATGTAGCTTCTCCTCGAGTTATTTTTGATGATTTTGAACGAAATTAGAGTGTCTTACGTATGGATGTGATTTCTGGGACATTGTATTTAGTGGGTACGCCGATCGGGAATTTGGAGGATATGACATTTCGGGCGATCGAGGTTTTGCAAAAGGTGGATACGATCGCGGCTGAAGACACACGTCATACGGGAAAGCTTCTGCATCATTTTCAAATCAAAACGCCCCAAATTAGCTATCACGAACACAATCGGTTGGAGCGGATTCCTGATTTGTTGCGGCGGTTGCAGGGCGGGGCTTCGATCGCGTTGGTGACGGATGCGGGAATGCCTTGTGTTTCGGATCCCGGCTATGAATTGGTTAAAGCTTGCGGGGATGCGGGGATTCTAGTGGTGCCGATTCCGGGAGTGACGGCGGTGATTACGGGGTTGGCGGCTTCGGGTTTGCGGAGCGATCGGTTTGCCTTCGAGGGATTTTTGCCAGCAAAAGAGAATGCTCGGATGGAGATGTTGGAGAGAGTACGATCGGAGGAGCGGACGTTAATTTTTTATGAAGCGCCTCACCGAATGCGGGAAACGTTGGCTTCGATGGGTCGAGTGTTTGGGCCAGCGCGGGAGTTGACGATCGCACGGGAATTGACCAAACGGCATGAGGAATTTTGGCGCGGAACTGTACAGGGTGCGATCGAGCTTTATGCAGCCAAAGAACCACAAGGGGAATATACATTGATTGTGGCGGGCGCAATTGTGAATGCTGCTGTGTTGACAGAAGAGCAGTTAAAGGCAGAAATGCGACGACTGTTAGATGCGGGGGAATCGCGATCGTCCATCAGTAAACAATTGGCTTTGCAAACCGATTTCCCAAAGCGACAACTTTATCAATGGGCTTTGGAGTTACCAGATGCGTAAATTATCCGATCGTGATTGCAATTCTTTCATTACCAATTTTCTGAATTGCATTGATGATTTTAGAATTACCGAGATGAAGTGCTGTGAGAATATTAGTGTCAAGAAGATACATGACTATACTTCGGGTTCAAAACGATTTTCTTGTCGATCGCGATCGATTTGGTCTTGGAGGGCAGATAGAGTTTCGTCGTGGGCAAAGATTCCAGCTTGTTTCAGTAGAATGCTGCGATCGTCTTTACGACTGAGCCAATCGTCAATCGCACTTTTCAGAAATCGCCAAGAATCATCAATAGCTTGACCCGGAATTATTCCGTCACTTGCTTTTTCAAAAACAACGGCGGTGGAAAGCCGTAGATAGTCAGCCGATTCTTCAAGCGTTAACACATCGAAATGAGAAAGTTTGCTGCTCATATTTAAACCCACATTCCGCTAGTTGAAGAGGCTATCAGCGAATTAAAATAGAGCTAAATCGAACCCAGCAGGTAAAGAGGTGATGATTAATTCAGAAATTAGCGTAGAAACGATAGACCATCTAGGCATCGTAGCTGGATTGGTGGATGAGATTGGCATCGTTGAGATGCTGAATAAACGGCTAGGCATAGATCCAAGAGAGAA
>JAJAYH010000074.1 GCA_026786325.1 Alkalinema sp. CAN_BIN05
ATCCTGTGGTGATTATAATGCACTGCTGGGATTTGTCTATTTCAAACAAGAGCAACGCGGCATGGCACGGGTTTATTTTAAGCAAGCGCTAAAGCTGAATCCTGATAACAAGTTAGCCAAACGCTTTTTGCCCTATGTCACGGACGATCTGCCCGCCGCAGTACCCGATGCGAAAGGGACCGAAAAACGAAGCCTATTTGGATTTTTTGGACGATAATATATGGGCTAACTATTTAGATATCTGGCATAATCGCATATCCCAATAGTCGTAAAACCCCTACTTAACGGGAGATTTCAGACTGCCTACAATGAACACAAGACCTACTTCGAGAGATAACATCATGGCTTTTTTTGATTCGGAAATTGTTCAACAGGAATCACAGGAAATCTTCCAGACTTACCAGTCTCTAGTACAAATGGGCAGCCACTATGGCAAGTTCGATCGCGATGGCAAGGGGATGTACATCGATCAAATGGAAACGATTTTAGGCCGTTTTGAAATCATGATGAAACGCCTCGAACTGTCGGATGATTTTTCTGCCAAAATGACCATTGAACAGTTGAGGACTCAGTTAGAACAAGTGAACATGACTCCAGCCCAAATGTTCGGCAATACCCGAAAAACCTTAGAACGCATGAAAGAACAGCTTGATGCATAGGAACCGGCGACGGACTGAATCGGTGAGGTATAGTGGAAAAGAATTCTTTACATTTCTTCACATAATCCCATGGTAACAGCGTCTCCTTCCATTGAACCTAATTACGATCGCGCCGCCTGGGCCAAAGGCTACCGATCGCTTGAGCAAGAGCAGGATTATTGGATTGATGCAGTTGATGGTCAGATTCCGGCGGGCTTGACGGGGACGCTTTTTCGCAATGGTCCGGGAAAATTCGAGGCGGGAACGGAGTCGGTACAGCATCCCTTTGATGGCGATGGGATGATTTGTGCGATTACATTTAAAGAAGGCCGCGCTCATTTTAAAAATCGGTATGTGCAAACTGAAGGGTATGTTGCCGAGAAAAAAGCAGAGAAGATTCTGTATCGGGGCGTATTTGGGACAGCGAGATCGGGCGGTTGGCTGAAAAATGCATTTGACACGAAGCTTAAAAATATTGCGAACACCCAGGTGATTTATTGGGGTGGAAAACTGCTGGCACTCTGGGAAGCTGCCGAACCTCATCGACTCAATCCTGCGACCTTGGAGACGATCGGTCTCGAAAATTTTGATGGCAAACTCAAACGCGGTGGTGCATTTGCAGCCCATCCTTGGATTGATCCGAATGGGCCAGACGGTGAGCCTTGTTTGGTAAATTTTTCCATTGAGGCTGGATTGTCGTTTACGTTGAACTTGTATGAGCTAAATCTGAAGGGCGAAATCGTTCGTCAACAAGATCATGTATTACCAGGGTTTGCATTCATTCATGATTTTGCAATTACCCCAAACTATTACATCTTTTTCCAAAACCCCGTAAAGTTCAATCCATTGCCATTTATATTGGGTTCAAAAGGTGCGGGTGAATGTATTGAATTTGAGCCTGAAAAACCGACAAAAATGTTAGTGATTGCGCGGTCTGGTCAATCGAAACCACAGATCTTGGAAGCAAAGGCTGGATTTGTGTTTCATCATTCCAATGCCTTTGAACGGGACGGCAAAATTGTGGTAGATTCCATTTGTTATGAAGAATTGCCGACGGTTGAACCGGGAAGTGATTTCCGATCGACGGATTTTGCCACCTTGAAGCCCGGTCAACTTTGGCGATTTGAATTGGATTTGGAAACGAGTCAGGTAAATCGGACATTACTCGTTTCTCGGTGTTGTGAATTTCCAGTAGTTCATCCAAATTTGGTCGGTCAGGACTATACGTATTCCTACATAGGTGCGGGCATTGCAACCGTTGGGAATGTGCCATTACAGGCGATCGCAAAAATCAATGTAAAAACAGGTGAGGAATTACTGCATAGTTGTGCGCCCGATGGATTCATTAATGAACCTGTTTTTGTTCCTGATGGCGTTGATGGCGACGAAGATCAAGGCTGGATTTTGACAATGGTGTATGACGGGATTAGCGATCGATCGAGCATTGTGATTTTGGATGCAAAAACAATGACACAGGTAACACGATTATGGCTAAAACACCATGTCCCCTATGGGTTGCACGGTACGTTTACGCCTGAAGTGTTCATTTAAATTAAATCTAAAGCGAGCTATAAGAAAAATATGACTCAAAAAACCACCCTTGATTTATTTACAGGTGGTTTTTGGTGCAGACTATCGGTAAATTTTTCTCTAGTTCAATTGTTCACGGAGTCGATTAACTTGTTCTATTGTCAATCCAGTAACTTTCAAAATAATCGCTGTATCTTCAGCATCTTCTTTTACTGCAACAGGATTAAAAATGAAATAAGCACTTCTCATTTCATCCCTCACAACGATTTCTGATTACCTTATAGATCAACGAGCGATGTAGCCAATCGCTGATTTCGAGTTTCAATACGTCGATTGTACCAGTTCATAAGTGGCGTTGAAGTAATGCCATGCAGCACAATGGAGACCACAACGGTGATTAGCGTAATCCAAGAGATCTGCTCTCCAACTTCAGATTTTAAACCCTCTCCCAATGAGTAGAATAAGTAGTAAAGTGAACCGACCCCTCGTATCCCAAACCAACCCAACAGCCAAGGCCGAATAGGATTCATATTCTGGCCGATAGTGCTGATCCAAGCGCCTACCGGACGGATGACAAACAATAGTAAAAACGCGATCGTGAGTCCCTGTCCGCCATATTTGACAATAGGCTCAATGCGTAATATTGAACCTAGTAACAAGATTGTTCCAATTTCAGACAGTTTTTCAATCGTCTCAGTAAATTCTAGCTGAGAATTCTTCTTTTCTAGGTTGTGGCAGCACCGTTGTGTCGTGATACCTGCTACAAACACCGCTAGAAAACCATATCCATTCACAAGTTCTGTCAATGAATAAGCAAGTAGAATAATACTTAATCCTACAAAGTCTTCCATCAAAGCATCAACCCGATGGGACTTCTGAATCTTGTTATCAACCCAAATCACACTTCGAGCCACAATGATGCCCATAGCAATCCCAGCAGCGATCGCCCAAACTAAATCCACCATGACCCACTCAGCCACCCAATTTTGCCATTGAGCATCCTTCAGCCAATGCAATCCAAAATAGACAAAGGGAAAAGCAAGGGCATCGTTCAAGCCCCCTTCGGATGTCAGCCCAAACCGAAGTTCATCGCGATCGTCAGGATGAGAAATTTGGACTTCTGAGGCGAGAACAGGATCCGTCGGAGCCAGAATTGCACCCAGTAAAATGGCTGCACCGACACCCATTCCTAGCCCCCAGTACCCGATCGCTGCAACTGAAAAAATGCAAATGGGCATCAGTATCCCAATGAGCCTTGCCGTTGATTGCCAAGCCCAAGCTCGAAGCGGTCGATTCATCTTTAGCCCACAGCTAAAGAGCGAGATAATGACAACTAGCTCAGTCAACCGTTCTAAAAACTCTGCTCCAGGACGAATTTGAACCAGGTTAAGGCCATAAGGACTCATCAGAATCCCAACAATTAAGTAGATAAGAGCATAGGAAATAGGAAGACGTGAAATCCAACCCGAACCTAAGGTTACAAATATTAACAGGAATCCAAAAACGCACAAATAAAT
>JAJAYH010000075.1 GCA_026786325.1 Alkalinema sp. CAN_BIN05
AAATACATCTTTGAAATATACCGTCACCGCATGACCAAATAAAATCGGGTCAGAAACTTTCATCATGGTCGCTTTTACATGCAACGACAACAGAATATCCTCTGCCTTTGCAGCCGTTATGGAGTTCTCGTAGAACGATCGCAGCGCCACCATCGACATCACCGCAGCATCAATCAATTCGCTTGCGGTAACATGGGTTTTCTCTTTTAAAACAGTCACACCTAAACTAGTCACCAATTCAATTCTGACGATTCCGGCTTGATTGACGACTACCGATTTTTCACTGCCATAGAAATCATCGGCATCCATGTGAACAACATGCGATCGGGACTCTTTTTCCCATGCGCCAACTCTGTGGGGATTCTTTTGGGCATATTTCTTCACCGCCACCGCAACACGACGATCGGAATTACCTTCACGCAAGACCGGATTAACGGCACTTCCGATTACCTTCGCATAACGCAGTTTGATAGTTTTTTCAGCCTCGTTTTGAGGTTCGGCGGGATAGTTGGGGATGTTATAGCCTTGAGACTGAAGTTCTTGAATGACGGCCAGGAGTTGGGGAAGGGATGCGCTGATGTTGGGAAGTTTAATGATGTTGGCTTCTGGAGTTTTCGCGAGTTCTCCAAGTTGTTCGAGTGCATCAAGTTGGCGTTGTTCGGGGAGAAGATTGTCGGGGAAATTGGCGAGAATCCGTCCGGCAAGCGAGATATCGCGGGTTTCGACTGTAATGTTAGCGGCTTTTGTGAAGGCTTGGACGATCGGTAAAAACGAGTAGGTCGCTAAGGCCGGGGCTTCGTCAGTAAAGGTATAAATAATGTCAGCGGGGTTTGTCATAACGATGCCTATAGCGAATTACAATGGTCTATTTTTACATATGTAGGCAGCAAAAAAAGACCGTAAAAAACACTGCGAACAAATGATTCTGTTTGCTGTAATTCTCAGAATTATTGATTAACAAATTTCCAACCACTTCAATCAAATGCTCAGGTTCTCCGATCGGCAACAGTAAAATTTTAACTGCGTGTCTCATTGTACGAGATGAATGTATGAGATAGATGACAGCACAGATTAAATACCGATACTCAATCAATGACATATCGAAGCCATATTGTGGTCATATTGGCTTGCTTTACTAGGACAATACAATTATTACTTCACGTCAGTTGATAATGAACTTTAATCCTACGAGTATTGACTGGACTCCCAGAAGAGTTACCCGCGCAATGAAAAAACGATCTAATAATTTCTTTAAACCTCTACTGAAACTTTTAACCATAGGCTTTGTTGCACTATTTTTATTGGTCGTTTACGCGCAGAAGGTTGAAATCGTCTGGATGGAGATTGTACAGGTTCCTATGATGTTGCCGCATTTGTCACCTGAGCTAGACGGCTACCGAATTGTTCAAATTACCGATGTCCATGCTGATGACTGGATGACTGCCGATCGGATCGCAAGCATTACCCGTCAAATCAATGATCAACAGCCCGATCTCATTGTGCTAACTGGAGACTTTGTGACCGGAGATGCCGATCGTTATTCTCCGGCTCTGAAAAGCTTTTCTGAACTCAAAGCTCCCGATGGTTCCATAGCAATTTTGGGCAACCATGACGAAGGGACAGACCCGCAGCTAATTACCAACGTCTTAGAATCAAGTGGCGTTCGAGTGCTACAAAATCAAGTCATCACAATCACTAGCAAAGGCGCACCCTTAAATATTGCTGGGTTAGGGGACGCTTGGAGTGGCAAAGATGACATGACGAAAGTTTTACAACAGCTTCCCGGCATTGGAGCATCCATCATGCTAGCCCATGAACCCGATGTCGCCGATCGTACTGCTGAAACTGGAAAATTTGACCTGCAACTTTCCGGCCATTCCCACGGAGGGCAAGTCAGTTTACCGTTTCTCAAACTCGTAACGCCGCCATTGGGTCACAAATATCCCGTCGGCCAATACCAAATTGCAGATTTAATCCAATACACCAGTCGCGGGGTTGGAACATCAGGCATTCGAGTTCGGTTCAACTGTCGCCCCGAAATCACAGTCCTGACACTCCATGCACCCACTCCTGAATCGACAAATATTCTGTAATGTATTTATGGTGATCCTATTTTGTAGTGCTCCCTATGCCGCAACTACAGCCTCCTTTTCAGACCGTTGCGACGAGACAGCTTGACGAAATCCAGATGCTGAAGAGACCACCAATTTAGATTCAATAAGCCAGGATTTAATACCGTCATCATTTAGTAATAAGGTACCAAGCTCGGGAACTATCACCGTTCTTCGCTCAGACTTAATCCGTTCACCTGCTATGTAGATTTTTAGCGTGCAGCCCGTCCGATGATCCCAAAACATCCGATCGTTTTCTGGCATAGGCTTGATACGCTGGTGAATACAAACATTTAGAAAATGTCCATAACCTTCAGACGACATGATCAATTCAATAGATGTTCCACTAGCAGAAGATAGAGTCTTTAGATCGATCGCCGACTGTCCAGCAATGGCATGATCAATCCGCATTCGATTTAGACTACGCGACAAGAACATAATGCTATTAAATATGTTTCCACATTGTGAGTAGTTTGACGAATAACTAGACTTCTTTACTAAGACTGGCTGTACTGGCCACTGACCTAACTCCTGATTTTTTAGTGAAGTAGCGACATTTCGATCTATTATTATTCTCTCAGAAACCATTAGAATCCCCTTTCAACTAGACTAGTTGAATTGACCGACTGGTAAATGCGTGGTGACGACTCGATATTCAGGAAAATCAACATTCAGAAAATCAACCTAGGTCTTGACATCTTGACGGAACGACAGGAGCAGTCTCGAAAATTCGATATTGCTCTAAGTCATTGGGCACGAGCAACTAGGTATATGTTACAAATCAAACTTAGCCTGTGACTTACACACCGCTGCCTGTGATGTTTTCACCAAAGAGAAAACATCTAGTGTTGAATTAAAAATTATTTTATACAAAAATGATATACAACCTATACATACATTGTACCTGTAGCTTGTATATTCACTTACATATATGGTGAGCATAAGAGCTTCATATTATGAAGTGTTAAGCTGTAATCTGTGTCACTATACCGTCTGGTTCGATTTTCAGATGTCGCCCTCGCCACAAAATATGATTTCCCCAACAACCGATTAGCCATGTCACAAAGCTTGCACAATCTCGTACGAGAAGCCACGGAAACCAGGCCATAAGTGAGCTTGCATCAATGGTCCAACAGACGATCGCAGCTTGTAAATAACGCAGCACGAGCAAACCAAAACTCACTTGTTGCATCCACAGTGGAATTTTTGGATATTGAAATGAAATAACCATTAAAATTAGTGCGTATACTGAACCGAAACAAAATAACATTGTGTGGTATGCGGGACCCCTATTAAATCGAATTGTACGTGACCATCGCAGTTCGCGTGTATACAGTTGATGCAAATTTTCGTTACCTGTATCGGATTCTAGAATGCTAGATAGAAGTTCTATCTTTGCTCCTGCTTGAGCACAACGTTTGCCAAGATTGTAGTCTGAACCAATCCGATCGAGATGGAGTCCGCCCGCCCGGTCCAGGGTATCCCGATGTAATGCGATCGTCATGCCAATGGCAAACCGTAACCCGCCATCAAGTTTGCGAGCAATCAGGGCGCTAGGAATGAAGTCACAACATCGATTCAGGGATGCGATCGCACTGCTTAGTGTTTTTGGTTGGCGGGCAATGAAGGCGCAGGTGATCAGGTCGGCGTGATGATGAACTAAGGGAAACATTACATCCCGAATGTAATGAGGCGTTACGGAAATGTCGCTGTCGGCAAAAATGAGCCATTCGTGGTGAGCGGCTTCGAGAAGATAGCTCAATGTACTGTCTTTGTAGTTAGCTCCACGGGGCGGCAGGTTGATGAACAGTCGGACCCGATCGGGATAGATCGCCTGAATCTCTTGCAGAATAGGAATTGCGGGATCTTGCGGGTCAGCGATCCCAAATAAAACTTCGTAGGGTCCGCAGTCGATTTGTTGGCAGAAGGCTTCCCAGTTGCGCGATGCCCGATCGTCCAAGCCGCAGATTGGCACCATTAAGGAAACGGACGCAGATATGACGGCGCAGTCATGGATTGGGGTGAGTTTTTTTTGTTGCCATGGTTTAAAAAAATCCAACGTCGCCCAAATGCAGGCGATATAAAACAAGCCACAGCCTGCAAACAATGCGCCAATTAAGATTTCTACAATCATTCTCTGCACCTCCGCAACATAATCAATATTGTTTTAAGTGAATATTGTTTTAAGCGAATATTTATCTAAATCAATACTAATTTTAAGCAATTAAGCAATACTGCCTCGTTTTCTAGCTTCTTTGTAAGAAGTTCCCACATTGCGAATCCCAGCTCGAATCATCTGTTGTTCTAATAATGCAAAAAATCGCGATCGATCGCCCCCACGCACGACCGCCTGATTGTGAGCCTCGGCCAGCGCAACCGGATACCCATAACCCTTCGTCACCTGGGCTAACACTAAACTCAAGGCCGAACTCAGCAATGCATTATCCATCGCAACCCATTCCGGGACTTCTACCCGTGCCACTTCGCTACCGACATGAACATAGCAAAAGTAAATGCATTGTTCTTCATAAAAGCTCTGAATTTTTGCAGAACTTTTCCACAAGGGCGATCGTTCTCCCGGCTTTAACAATCTTCCCCACAATGCACTATCCCGTAAAGGTTCCAGCACTTGACAGGGCGCTTTGTCGGGGAGATTGTTGCAGTGACTCATACAGTCAGGAGCAGTATAAGGACAGGTTTGAAGCCGTAAAAAGTTGAGACTTTCACCACTACGAGACGCGCTGATATAGCCCACCATAGGCACACGGGCACGTTGCAACGATCGCCATGCTGCCAAAATGGGTTGTAAAATTTGGTCTCGTGCTTCGCTGGGGAGTTGTTCTAAAAACCAATAAATCAACGATCCATCCACCATGGCGATCGTGGGAACGGCGATACTGGTGCCTGTTTTGGGTGTGGTGGGGGTGCTGTTGGGTTCGGCAATTAACGAAAGTTGCTGGGATGATTTTTTAAGCCGTTTGGGACTGGCGATCGGTTCTAACTCGGGTTCTATGGTCTTAGCCATCAGATCCACTAGAGGAAGATCTGACGGCAAATGAACGCCCCGAAGCAGGGGATTTTGATGAAGTTTAGATTGATGGTGATGGGCATATTGAGCGAGTTCAGCTAGGACTTCAATTTCGGTAATCGTCCGCCGATAACTCATCCATTCTTCAGTCCGAATGCCCCATTGCCGCGATACAAATAAGTCTTCAGGTCGATAGAACACTTCTGGAAGGCTATCAAGAAGAGGCTGTTTGCCTTGGCCATAGTGCAGAACGATGCGACCT
>JAJAYH010000076.1 GCA_026786325.1 Alkalinema sp. CAN_BIN05
GATATTGATGTTTTAGTACAAACTCGAAAAAGCTCAGATTATGTTTTGCAGTCTCTTATCCCTGCCTTAAAAAAACAGTGCAATGTAGAATTGATTTTGGGGTTTGTTTCAGATTTAGGTGAATTATTTAACCGATCGCGAGTTTACCTTTATGATTCCGCTGAATATTGGGCACAACACCGCGTTAGTGAAGGCTTCGGGTTGCCGCCCATGGAAGCAATGGCCTCAGGGTGTCATGTGTTTTCTAGTGTTAATCATGCACTGTCGGACTATCTAGATCCGGGATTTAATGCTCATAAAATTGCAAATTACAGTACTGGTTATGACGTTCAGCGCATCATGGCTATGGTGAATTCCTTTAGTCCTTTTGAATTATCGGATAATTTTCTAGAGGAATACCGATCGGACAATATTGTGTTGCGGTGGACTGTAATTTTGAAAGAACTTAATCAGTTTTTTGATTACGCAGAAAACAATGTAGGGGATTTAGTTGGGATTAGTGAGTTTAGATTAAAGCAATTGCGTGTGCGATCGTTTTTGCGTAAAATCAAACAAAAAATTAAACGGTAGAATGTGTTTGAAAATTAGGGTTCTGACGATTGATACCCGATCCCCCTAAATCCCCCTTGAAAAGGGGGACTAAGAGTTGAATTCTAGTTCCCCCTTTTTAAGGGGGCTAGGGGGATCGGGTTTTTGGATAGCAACGATCGGACTTTTAAACGCACTCTAACGATCGGACAAATGCTCAGACAAATAATCGGCTGTCGATTCCACCAAGGCGATCGTGCTTTCGTAGTTCATTCGTGTTGGACCCAAAATGCTGACGCTGCCGAGTGGAACTGAATCGCGGCTGTAGTTGGATGAAATTAAGGTGCAAGCTTGAATGGGTTCTAAGGGATTTTCAGACCCAATTCGTACCGTCACACGCCGATCGCCCTGTTCAAAAATTAAAGGGATTAACTGCTGTTGGTCTTCCTCTAGTAAATGCAAAATAGTTTGTAAATGTTGTAATTCACTGAACTCAGGTTGACGCAACACCTCGGACACACCACTCATCATCATTTGAGTGGGCATCACCGATTGGGTAAACCGCCGATCGAGTTCCTGAAACATGGATTGAACCAATTGACCATAGGATTCAAACTCTAATCCCAATTCACCCCAATCCAATTGCTGAAGTTCCGATAACGATCGATCTTTCAATTTGGCATTCAGAAAATTTGATACAATCTGCAATTCACGTTCTAATAAATCCAAATCCAAATCTTTACTACTTTTCAAAGGAACCATCACCGATTCAGTCTCATAGTTCGCCATCACTACTACCATCATGATGCGCGTATAGTCCACTCGCACTAATTGTAAATGTTTGATTTCGGTGATCCGATTCAATGGCAATGTAATTAATGTAATGTAACCACTTAACGTCGCTAAAATCTGAGCCGCACCTTTGAATACTGCTTCCATACTCCAGTTATGGCCCTGAAGCCGATCGTTCAAAATCTGATCGACGGATTTTGAATGGGACGGCAGGGGCTGAAGCAACCGATCGACATAAATTCGATAGCCGGAATCCGATGGAATGCGCCCCGCTGAAACATGAGGTTGGTAGAGCAAGCCCGCCTTTTCTAGAAATCCCATGGCATTCCGCACCGTTGCAGAACTTGCCCGCAAAGAATACTCCTTAACCAAGACTTCAGAACCAACGGGTTCGGCGGTGGCGACATAGTGGCGAACTGTGGCCCACAGCACTTGTTGCTGACGTGCATTGAGGGAAATAGGGTTCGTCATTCGGGTTAAGGTTTGGCTAAATCTCAGCTTTTTTACTACGATAGCAGATCCGAACTGGAATTAGTATTGTGGAATGCGACCATCAACTTGAATGGAATAGGCATCAATTCCACCGGAGATGTTTTTGACATTCGCAAAGCCCTGCCCAATCAGCCACTGACACATTTGGGCCGATCGCATTCCATGGTGGCACAGTACTAATGTTTCGAGTTCTGAGTCTAGGTGACTATGAATATTGGTTGACCAAGACTCGGATGCGCTAAGAGGGAGATGTTTAAATCCTGGAAGCGATGCGATGGAGAGTTCTTGGAGTTCCCGCACATCCACTAGTTGAATGGATTCACCCAATGCCATTTTTTCAGCGAGTTCTTGAACAGTAATCTGGGGTAAACTAGACATAATATAAGTAATAAATCTGATTTCAATTTAGCCTAACATTGTACGATCGGCTATCCTCAGAATTACAATTAAGCCGTTGCAAAAACTTTCCAGGTCTGAGCCAAAGCCCGATCGCGCCCTAAAGCATAAGCCCGTCGCACGGCTGCCTCCGCATTGACCAATCCCGCACCATAATAATCATCTCGCCCAACAACTCCCACATCCATAGCTGTTTCCGTGAGAATGTCCCGCACCTGAGCGCCTGTTAGATTAAGGTTTGCTCCCCATACCAAGCTTGCTATTGCGGCTAGATTTGGATTGGCTGCCGAGGTTCCAGCAAAGTATTCTTGCATTCCATAGCGATTGATCACAGGGACCGTTGTCGGAGCTATCAGGGTTAGGTTTTTGCCGTAGTTAGAATAGCTGGCGCGCTTGATGGAGGTTACATTGATGCGGCCATCTAATAGGGTCATATCTTCTAGTGTAGCCGCTCCAACAGAGGCTACATTGCCGTAGCTCTCTTGAAGTCTCGCCAAGCCCCCACTAGTCCGCTGTTCGGTGGGCGTTAAGTTTGGCTTATCGAGATCAATGCCGCCATTTCCTGCCGCGATCGAATAAAAGGCATCTGTTGCACTATCTGACAAAATAGCTTCTAAATCAGCCTGAGTTCCTCCATCTTGAAGCCAAAATTCACCTTGAATTCCGCCCTGAAATACTATTTTCATATTTCTCGATCGGGCATAGTCGATCGATTGTTTGAGGGCATCCTGTAAATTAGAACGACTGGCATTCCCCACTGTACCGCCATAGATATCACGCACATACACTGGACTGAGCCAATTGATACCTACAATGCCGCTATTGTTATTGGGAGTGGCGGCCATGACACTAATGGCACGTTGACCGTGACTACTATCATTGTAATTGTCATCATCTTTGGTCGAATCAAAAATCAACCTAGTCCGATCGAGATCCTGAGCATCTGTAATCAATTCATTTGCCGTCACAATTCCTGTATCTAAGGAGACTAGAAGAACTTGACTAGTTTGCACATTACTAAATCGCCAAGCTCCTTCTACATCCGTTGCTCGTAGATTCCATTGTTCATTGTATCCCGGATCATTTGGAGTTGGGGTCAATGCGACTGAACGATCGGCAAAATTTAATCGTTCAATCCCTTGGAAATAAATCTCGCGTCCATC
>JAJAYH010000077.1 GCA_026786325.1 Alkalinema sp. CAN_BIN05
CACATCAGTAGTGTAGTAGGCATTTGGAGCCTGAGACCCGACTTCGACAATGACTTCCTGAGGAGAGAGTTGATCGTCGTAATGCGGAGCAACCATGGGATAGTCGTCTTTCCAGATGTCAATTTGATCGCGCCATGCTTGAGTTTGATCAGAATTAACTTTATCGTCCTTAGATTGATCTAAGATTTCCTGAAGTACTTGCTTCACATCCCCCACAATTGCGACATCCGGGCGACGGATTTTAGCAATTTCCGCTGGGTCAATATCCACATGAATTATCTTCGCATCTGGCGCAAACCCCGACAAACGGCCTGTTACCCGATCGTCAAATCTAGCCCCTACTGCAATCAACAAATCACATTGCGTTACCCCAAAGTTGGCATAGGCCGTCCCATGCATCCCCAACATCCCAACGGACAGCGGATGATGCTCATCAAACGCACCCAGCCCCATCAACGTCGTCGTCACAGGCAGTGAAAACCGTTCCGCCAATTGTGCAACTTCACCATGAGCATTAGCCGCAACACTTCCCCCTCCCACATACAACAGCGGTTTCTGGGCTTCACGGATGAGGTCCAATGCCTGCGTACAGAGATGGGAATCTAAATCAACCGAAGGTCTATAGCCCAACAGCTTAACGTCGCCGGGTTTTACAGGCATATAGTCACATTGCTCTGCGCCCACATCCTTTGGAATATCGACTAGTACTGGACCAGGACGACCCGTACTGCACAGATGAAAGGCTTCAGCGATGATCCGGGCCATGTCGTGGGGATCGCGCACAACATAGGAATGCTTGACGATCGGCAGGGTAATGCCCCAAATATCCGTCTCTTGGAATCCATCGGTCCCGATCATGGCCCGTGGAACTTGGCCTGTAATCACCAACAGCGGAATCGAGTCCATATGGGCTGTGGCGATTCCTGTGACTAAGTTAGTGGCTCCTGGTCCAGAGGTGGCAAAGCAAACTCCTACTTTCCCGGTCGCTCGTGCATAACCGTCGGCAGCGTGGGCCGCACCTTGCTCGTGTCGCACCAGAAAATGCTCTAGTTCGCCCCGTTCTTCAAACTTGTACAACTCATCATAAATCGGCAAAATCGCCCCACCGGGATAGCCGAAAATATGCTTTACGCCATGCTGTTTCAAGCTATCGAGAAGCGCAAATGCCCCTGTTGCCCGTTGGGTTGCGACTGACTGCTTAATAACCACCACTGGAGAACCTCACCAAACGTTGTCATGGACTGATATATAAATATTTTAATTTAACTATTTCAAAGAAAATTTTAGTGGCTGATGTAATTTGCGATGAAATGGTCATTTGAAAAGCTTAGTTTATTGTGAATTGCGTCGTGATGTCGAGATCTTTTTTGGTCTTGATACAACAACAGGCGATCTATGCCTCCGTTCATCTAAGACGATGCTAAACGCCGATCGTACTATCAAGGGCTAACCTCATGACTGCGATTTTAATTAATCTCAAGCCTTTAGTGCTAACGGATGATCAATTTTTTTGATCTCTGTCAGTCGAATCAGGATTTGGTGTTGGGGATGAAGTGAACGTGATCTTAAGAGGAAATTATAGGATCCCCCGTTATGCTTGTTTTATTTAAATAAAATGATTTCGGGGGATTTCTTGTATGGCCCAAGTACAAGGCCAGTGGACAATGCCACTTTCAGTTACGGATATGATCGCAATGATTGGTCAGTTACCGATCGCTGCAAAACATCAAATTCGTGATTTTTTAGATGAGGAGTTGGAATCTGAAGAAGATTCTTTGGAGTCTTTGGCAGAGATTCAACAGGTCTACAAGGAGTATGAATCTGGCACTACATCACGTTCGATGAATATTTGAAGAAACGTCGTCACAAGCTGAATAGCTCGAACAGTTTGTGATTGCGTAAGATTGTTGAGGTGTGTGATTATTAGGTATACAAAATAACACGAAGGAAAAGAGCTACATGACAGATCTCTCTAGCATTCAGGTGACGATCGGATTTACGGATGAGAGTCTTTTGGATGATGAGCGAGAAACTGCGGCGTTGCAACTTGGTGAGCAATTGCGGGATCTAGATGAGGTCGAGAAGATTTGCCGAGTTCCGGAGATTGCACCGGATGGTAGTAAGGGATTGGGATTTTTGACCGGATTTTTGATGGCAGAAGTGAATCCGGCAAATGGGAAGAAGTTGTTTGGGTTTCTGGGCAATCGACTTTCTGGGAAAACGATCGAGCTAGAAGTTGAGGGCAATGGGAAAAAACTCAAGGTGAAGGCGAGTAGCCGAGAGGAGTTGATAATGGCGATCGCGCAAGCTGAAAAATTTATCCAAGGTTGAGGGTTGAGGTGGGAAAATTTGCATTACTGATTGGGGTCGGGGATTATCGATCGACGGCATTTGCGCAGTTGGCGGCAGCGGTGCCGGATGTGATGGCGATGCAGGCTGTGTTGCAGGATCCGGCTGTGGGGGGATTTGCGATCGAGGATGTGATGACGTTGCTAAATCCGGAGCCGCAGCAAATGCGAGAAGCATTAGAACGTCTGTTTTCGGAGCGGAAACCGGATGATCTGTTGGTGTTGTATTTTTCGGGTCATGGGTTCGTTGATGATCCGGGACGGTTTCATCTCACCACGGCTCATACACAGCAGGGATTGCTGAATTCCACGGCGATCGCGGCGAGTTTTATTCATGAGTTGATGGAAAACAGCCGATCGAAACGTCAAGTGGTGATTTTGGATTGTTGTTTTAGCGGTGCGTTTGCCAAGGGGATGATGGCGAAGGGCGATGCGGTGAATTTTCAGGACCAGTTGGGTGGGAAAGGACGGGCGGTGCTGACTTCTTCCAGTGCGACGGAGTATTCGTTTGAGCAGAAGGAGGCTGAGCTGTCGGTGTATACGCAGTATATGGTGGAAGGATTAAGGACGGGGATTGCGGACAAGGACGGCGATGGCTGGATTTCGGTGGATGAGTTGCATGAGTTTGCGGG
>JAJAYH010000078.1 GCA_026786325.1 Alkalinema sp. CAN_BIN05
CAGTGGGTTGGAAGAGTTTGGGAAACTAGGATGAATTGGGCTGATTTGGATCTGAGGCGGTGCTTTGGATCCCGGATTCGCCCGATCGTACTAGCATTATTTCTTTTCAATTTAGACCCTGGCTATGCTGGGGTTTTTTGCTGTTAAAGTTAGAGGAAAAGTATCGTTGTAGTGGAGGCGCGTGGCGTATGAATGTATTTGGGATTGGGTTGCCGGAGATGGCGCTAATTTTTGTATTGGCACTGTTAGTATTTGGGCCGAAGAAACTGCCCGAAATCGGGAAGAGTGTGGGCAAGGCTCTGCGCGGATTTCAGGAGGCATCTAATGAATTTCAAAATGAGTTCAAAAAGGAAGCCGAGGTTCTAGAGACGGCATTTTCTCAGCCGACCTCTCAATCAATGACGGCTAAACTTGAGGAGACATCTCCCCAACAGCCCAGTCTATCCGCCGCTGCCGACGATGAGCTTGCGGTGAAGAGTGCGGAGGTAACAGTGATTGAACCGCTGCCGATCGAAACAGCGATCGATACCCCAGACACGCCGATCGAGACAGCAAGCCCGAGTCCTGAAGAATCCGTATAACTGCATAACTGCCGGGAATGCGATAGGATGTGAACTCTGTTTTATTTATTGCATTTCATGACTGATGTAGCGACTACGCCGTTAATTGCGATTCCTCAATTGATTGTTGGCTTAGGAAATCCGGGTGCGAAATATGATGGCACCCGTCACAATATTGGGTTTGTGGTGTTGGATGAATTGGCCCGATCGTGGCAAATTTCCCTAGCCGACACGAAAAAATTTCAGGGCTTATTTGGTGAAGGAATAATAGCGGGCAAGAAAGTCCGATTATTGAAACCATTAACATTTATGAATAACTCGGGACAGTCAGTTCGATCGGTGCTGGATTGGTACAAATTGGCTCCTGAGTCGGTGATGGTGGTGTATGACGATATGGATTTACCCGTTGGACGGCTGCGGCTACGGAGCATGGGTTCGGCGGGTGGACAAAATGGCATGAAATCGGCTATTGCTCATTTGGGGACGCAAAAATTTCCGCGACTTCGGGTAGGCATCGGCTCGAAAGATAGCGACGCAATTACCCATGTATTAGGAAGTTTTTCGCCCACTGAAAAGAAGCTAATTCAGGAGGTGAACCAGCTTGCCGTGAGTGCTATTGAGGTGAGTGTGCGGGACGGAGTGGAAAAGGCAATGAATTTATTTAATAACCGTGTGGCGGGAGAGTAGAGGGTTGTGAGTAGACGACTGCCTCAGACTAATGTGAATGTTCGAGTTTTGCGGCAATCTTGGCAGATGGGTCGGCTAGAGGGTGAAGTGCAAACATCGCATTATGAATGGACATTTGTGTGGGATTTTCGGCGGGGAAATTTAGCAATAGAGCCATCGCGAGGACGAGCATTGATCAAAGAACCGTTGGGCCGTTTTCTAGAGGCAAAAGATTATCAACTGGAACCGGGCGGAGACTATTCATTCACAATTCGAGGCGAAGTTTAGATTACTTTCTTAAACTGGCCATTGGAAAATTAGGGTTTGAGATACAACAAGCTATATCTCTACTTCTGAAACCCAGATCTGTAGGGATATGGCTTGTCGATTTTAGCCAATACGAAGTTTGAAATTACACACTTGCAGCTTCTCGTCCGGCCTCTCGTTGTGCTTGGGTGCGATTAAGATTTCCACTGGTGACGGTGCTATATAAACGGTTTAGGGCATTGATATAGGCTTGGGCCGAGGCTACGATGATGTCGGTGTTGGCCGATCGTCCAGAGAAGATCCGATCTTCGTGTTTCAGGCGAATGGTAACTTCTCCGATCGCATCAATGCCTGCTGTCACCGATTGAACTGAAAATTCAATTAGATCATTCGGAACTTTCACGACGCGATTAATGGCTTTATAAATTGCATCGACTGGACCCGTTCCGATCGCAGCATCCATCAATTCCTCACCATCGGGGGTACGAATCCGAACCGTGGCGGTCGGTTGGGCATTACTACCACAGGACACTTGAACCATTTCAAGCCGGAACAATTCAGGTGGCTGCTGGGTTTCATCATTAACGATGGATTCAAGATCCCAATCGGTTGTTTCTTTTTTCTTGTCCGCTAAGTCCTTAAATCGAACAAAGGCTTTATTCAATTCTTGATCCGCCAAATCATAACCTAGTTCTTTCAAACGGGTACGGAAGGCATTACGACCAGAATGTTTACCCAATACAATTTGGTTGTCATTCAGGCCGATCGATCGCGCATCCATAATTTCGTAGGTTTGTCGATTTTTCAACATACCATCTTGGTGAATCCCTGATTCATGGGCAAAAGCATTTGCACCGACGATCGCTTTATTTGGTTGTACGAGCATTCCAGTCAAATTCGAGACGAGACGAGAGGTTCGATAAATTTCTGTAGTATTGATTCCAGTCAACGGCGTTTCAGAATCGACCGATCGACCCAAAAACGGATTGAAATACTGTCGCCGCACATGCAACGCCATCACCAATTCTTCTAGGGCCGCATTACCTGCCCGTTCTCCAATGCCATTAATAGTGCATTCCAATTGCCTCGCACCATAC
>JAJAYH010000079.1 GCA_026786325.1 Alkalinema sp. CAN_BIN05
ACCCTGAACCGATCGGAATCGCACCCTTGATGACCGAACTGGCGGAGGGACTGGTCCGCCAAGGACACCAAGTCCGGGTCGTAACTGGAATGCCTAACTATCCTCAACGTCAGGTTTACGACGACTATAAAGGCAAGCTCTACCTGACCGAAACCCACAACGGCGTGATCATTCAGCGCAGTTTTATTTGGGTCAAGCCTAAGCCAACCCTAATCGATCGGCTTTTACTAGACGGCAGTTTTGTTGTTTCCAGCTTTTTCCAAGCCCTACGTGGATGGCGGCCCGACGTGATTCTGTTGACGGTACCGCCCCTCCCCGGATGTCTCCCGGCTGCATTACTTGGCTTAATCTACAATTGCCCGATCGTGTTGAATGTCCAGGATATTCTCCCTGAAGCCGCGATTCACGTAGGGTTGCTAAAAAGTAAGACGATGATTCGCATTTTGGAAAGCCTAGAGCATTTCTCCTATCGCACCGCCCACACCATCAGTGTTATTGCTGATGGCTTCGTGGATAATCTCGTCAACAAAGGTGTTCCTGCCAGCAAAATCACCTGCATCCCCAACTGGGTAAATACTCAATTTATTCGGCCCCTTCCCAAGGAAAATAATGCCTTCCGCAAAGCCCACGGACTTGAGGGAAAATTTGTCGTCATGTACTCCGGCAATATCGCTCTGACCCAAGGTCTAGAAACCGTGGTCGAAGCCGCCGCCCTCCTGTCTGACCGTCCTGAAATTGCTTTTGTCATTGTTGGAGAAGCCAGTGCAATAGCAAAACTAAAAGACTACTGCACCACTTGCGGAGCCACTAACGTTCAGCTTTTGACATTCCAACCCCGAGAAAAACTCCCCGAAATGCTAGCGGCGGCTGACGTTGGCCTAATTGTACAAAAACACAATGTTGTATCATTCAATATGCCATCAAAAACCCAACTCTTATTGTCGAGTGGTCGGGCGATTATCGCCTCGGTTCCCAGTACGGGCAGTGCCGCTAAAGCAATTGAGAAAAGTCGCGGTGGAATAGTCGTCGCTCCGGAAAATCCTGAAGCCCTTGCCGCTGCAATTTTGAAGCTTTCAAATGATCCTGAACTGGCCAATCACTATGGCGACCAAGGCCGTCAACATGCATTGGAGTGCTACTCTTTTGAACAAGCTCTAATTCGATACGAAAAACTTTTCTATGCGGTAACATCCACAGGTAAGCGTCCGATTTATACACTTCGTCCAGAAGAATTCAGAAGTTAACTCGATCGCGGCATTATTTCAATACATCATTTGGAAATGATAATCATAAAAAAATTAAACCAAGTTTATCAAAACAATTGACTTGTTTTTTATCAGTAAATTACTCCATTATGCTAAATCTTTATTTTACCTGTCAAATCCACCATGCTTTCAAAACTTCCCGTTTCTATTCTTATTCCAGCCCGCAACGAAGAGGCTAATCTGACGGCTTGTTTGGAGAGTGTTGCTCGTGCTGATCAGGTATTTGTAGTAGATTCACAATCGATCGATCGTAGTATCGAAATCTCGAAACAGCATGGCGCAACTGTTGTCCAGTTTGAGTTTAATGGTCGCCATCCTAAAAAGAAAAATTGGTCTCTCGAAAATCTTCCCTTTCGCAATGAATGGATCTTGATTGTAGATTGCGATGAACGTATTACGCCCCAACTTTGGAATGAGATTGAAGTCGCAATTAAAAATCCTGAATTTCAAGGATATTTTCTAAACAGAAAGATGTTTTTCCTAGGGAAATGGATTCGATTTGGTGGAAAATATCCTGACTGGAATCTGCGTTTATTTAAGCATTCAGTCGGGCGCTATGAGAACCTTGGAACTGAAGGAATGCGGAATACGGGTGATAATGAAGTCCATGAACATGTCATCTTGAATGGGAAAGTCGGCTATCTCAAAGAAGATATGCTACATATTGATTTTCGTGACATTTATCGATGGCTAGAACGCCATAATCGCTACTCAAATTGGGAGGCCCAAGTTTATTACAATATCCTTCGCGGAAAAGGGGAGAATGGCACAATTGGCGCTAATCTCTTTGGCAATAGTGTCCAACGTAAACGCTTCTTGAAACGGATTTGGGTTCATTTGCCTTTTAGGCCATCGCTGAGGTTTGTTTTGTTTTACTTCCTACGTTTAGGCTTCCTTGATGGAAAAGCCGGCTATATCTATGGTCGGTTGCTTAGCCAATACGAATTTAACATTGGCGTGAAGCTCTTGGAAATTGATCAATTCAATGGCGTTCTGAATCAACAGGTGATTTTGGACGATCGGATGACCACTCCTCACGTTAGTCAAACGGAAGGTTAATTATTATGCGATCGAGCCTCCCACAACCAATCGATCTGACATCTCATATCGAGTTCGATGCGGAATTCAAAACTGAGTTCAAATTAGACGCAACACCAAGGTTCGATCTGAGGAGTTATGACCAATCTGACTTCAATCGAGGACGATCGGGTGGATTTATTCTGTGGTGGTGGTTGGTGCAGGCAATCGTATTTCCCTTGACTCTACATTCTATGAGTGGAGTGCGGGCCAATGTATTGCGATGGTTTGGGGCAAAAATTGGGGACGGCGTAATTATTCGCCCAACGGCACGGTTTACTTATCCATGGAAAGTTGAAATTGGTGATTGGAGCTGGATTGGGGATGATGTTGTCTTTTATAGCCTCGATCGGATTGTGGTTGGAAATCACGCTGTTATTTCTCAGAAGAGCTACCTTTGCACCGGGAGCCATGATTTTCGCACCCCAAGTTTTGATTTAAGAACAGGCGTAATTCAAATTGGTAACGGCGTTTGGATTGCGGCGGATTGCTTCATTGGGCCAGACGTGACGATCGGCTCTAATACCGTGGTCGGGATTAGAAGTACGGTTCTAAAATCATTGGCCAGCGATAAAGTTTGTTGGGGAAATCCTTGTGAAGCTAGGTCCGAGCGGTCCGACACCCCAATTAAGACTGGTCAGAATTAATAAAATGTTCGATTTTCTAGGGTAAATTGTTCGATCTTTTGATTGATTGATATCCATAGGTTCAGTTGGGGCGTTAGAATCAATAAGCCCTTTTTCCAATTGTTCCGAAATGGCAAAACGTTCTAGCAAATCCTCCACAAACGATACCGCTGACGTTTTGAGCGATCGTCCCATAGATGCGATCACCCCGGCCGTCACCGGATCTCGCCACAATCCCTCCAATACCATTCGGATTCGGGGCGCGAGACAACACAACCTCAAAAATATTGATCTCGAAATTCCCCGCGACAAAATGATCGTCTTCACGGGCGTATCTGGTTCGGGAAAATCGTCCTTGGCCTTTGATACCATTTTTGCGGAAGGTCAGCGGCGCTATGTTGAGTCTCTGAGCGCCTATGCACGGCAATTCCTCGGTCAGGTGGATAAGCCCGATGTGGATGCTATTGAGGGATTGAGTCCGGCCATCTCCATTGACCAAAAATCAACCTCTCACAACCCACGCTCCACCGTCGGCACCGTCACCGAAATTTACGATTATTTGCGTCTGTTGTTTGGCCGTGCGGGTGAACCCCATTGTCCAGAGTGCGATCGGGCCATTGCTCCCCAATCGATCGATCAAATGTGCGACAAAATAATGGATCTGCCGGATAAAACCCGTTTCCAAGTTCTTGCGCCTGTGGTTCGGGGTAAAAAAGGGACGCATAAAAAAACAATCTCTAGCATCGCCGCTGAAGGGTTTGCGCGGGTGCGGATTGATGGAGAAGTTCGCGAGTTGAATGATTCGATCGAGCTGGATAAAAACAAGTTTCACGACATTGAAATTGTGGTCGATCGGCTGGTGAAAAAAGATGACATGCAGGAGCGCTTGGTTGATTCATTGAGCACTTGTTTGAAGCATTCCAATGGCATCGCAATGATCAGCATTGTCCATCCTGAACCTAAAGAAGGTGAACAAGATCCAAGCCAGGAACCAGTAGAAAAGATTGCGGATCTTGTATTTTCCGAGAACTTTGCTTGCCCAGAACACGGGGCCGTGATGGATGAATTGTCGCCGCGATTATTTTCATTCAATTCACCTTATGGTGCTTGTCCTGATTGTCATGGATTGGGGAGTCTTCGTAAGTTTTCGCCAGATTTGATCATTCCAAATCCAGCGCTTCCGATATATGCCGCGATCGCACCTTGGTCTGACAAAGACAATACCTACTATTTATCATTGTTGTGTAGTGTTGCAGAAGCCTATAGTTTTGACATTAAAACGCCTTGGGAAAATCTGCGTGACGACCAAAAGGAGATTGTTTTGTATGGTTCCCCAGAACCGATTTGGATTGAAACCGACTCACGTTATCGAGACACCAAAGGCTACAACCGTCGCTATGAAGGCGCATTACCGATGCTGGAGCGACAGTATCAAGAATCCTCATCTGATTTACAAAAACAAAAACTTGAACAATATCTCATTGATCAACCCTGTGAATCTTGTAATGGATTTCGTCTCAAACCTGAATCTTTAGCCGTTCAAGTTGGACAGTTTCGTATTCAAGATTTGACCAGTGTTTCAATTAGAGATTGCTTGACTCGAATTGGCGAGATGAATCTGACTCCAAAGCAGGCCAAGATTGCAGATTTGGTTTTAAAAGAAATCAAAGCACGACTGAGCTTTTTGCTAGATGTTGGGTTAGATTATCTGACGCTCGATCGTCCGGCCATGACACTTTCGGGCGGCGAGGCCCAACGAATTCGGTTGGCGACGCAGATTGGGTCGGGGTTGACGGGCGTGCTGTATGTGTTGGATGAACCGAGTATTGGACTACATCAACGGGACAATACTCGACTGCTCGCGACGCTGACGAAATTGCGCGATTTGGGGAATACATTGGTTGTGGTGGAGCATGATGAAGAGACTATGCGAGCGGCAGATTTCATTGTGGATATTGGTCCCGGAGCGGGCGTGCATGGTGGCCGGATTGTTTCACAGGGAAGTTTGCAGAATCTGCTAGATGCTGAAGAGTCGCTGACAGGAGCCTATCTATCTGGGAGACTGAAGATTGACACTCCAGCCAAACGACGGGAGGGAAATGGCCGATCGATTTCAGTGAAAAATGCTTATCGAAATAATCTTCAAGGCATTGACGTTGATATTCCACTGGGTGAATTAGTTTGTATTACGGGTGTTTCTGGATCGGGTAAATCTACCTTAGTGAATGATTTGCTTCATCCCGCCATTCAGCATCACTTTGGTCGTAAGGTGCCATTTCCAAAAGCCGTTGATCAAATCATTGGGTTGGATACATTAGACAAAGCGATCGTAATTGATCAATCCCCGATCGGACGAACTCCCCGATCGAATCCCGCGACTTATACCGGAATATTTGATGTAATTCGTGAAGTGTTTTCAACCACGATCGAAGCCAAAGCGCGAGGGTATAAACCGGGCCAGTTCTCGTTTAACGTCAAAGGTGGACGCTGTGAATCTTGTGCGGGACAAGGTGTAAATGTAATTGAAATGAACTTCTTGCCAGATGTGTATGTGCAATGTGAAGTATGCAAAGGCAAACGATATAACCGCGAAACATTGCAGGTGAAATTTAAAGAAAAATCGATCGCCGATGTATTAGATATGACGGTCGAAGTGGCCTGTGAATTTTTTCAAAATATTCCCCAAGCGCATGTTCGATTGAAAACATTGTTCGATGTTGGCC
>JAJAYH010000080.1 GCA_026786325.1 Alkalinema sp. CAN_BIN05
CGCTAAGGCATTAGATTTATTAAGGAGACGATCTTTAGCGGCAGTATATTCTGTATCGGAAAGTGCGCCCTCGTCATGGAGTGCTTTAAGTTTATCGAGTTCTTCAGGTAGCATGATTCAAGCTCCAGTTAAAATAATTTGAATGCGAAGGGATAACGATAATATTGACCTTTACTGGCGGCGATCGCAACAGCTCGTCCAATGCCAGAGTCTCCGCCAGAGATGAGTGCTACCTTTCCCTTTAATTTATTGGCCGGTGTGTAGTTGGAGAGATCTGAATCTGGTTGTGGGTCCATATCCCGTTGACTTGCCGGGTACTCCAGTTGAAGAGGTTTCATCTCTTCGGGAGTGGGCCTAAATTCTGTGTTTTGCATGGGTTCTAAGAAATTTTTTGTTTAGGGTCTTCCTCACAATTATTCAGTGTTGTCGTTGAGCACACGTCTGCATTTAGAATTTTCTCGAACAATACTTTGGGTATATAAAACTCCATAATTAGCGATCTATCACTCTATTTAGAGGGAAAGCTGAACTAGAAAATTCCTTACTTTTAATAGACTTAGAACATAATCTATAGCTGTTATCCTAAGTAAGTCAAACTTCACCTTATATTTTTATATTGTGGACAAAATTCAATTACAAACAGGTATTTGTCCTAATGAACTCTGAGAATAAAAATAATATCAATCAAGTAACAACTCCTGGACAACAAAATAATTCTACTGGGATGGACGGTATCAATGCCCGCCCAATTACTAAAGACGAAGAGGCTTACCGCGATGGCTATGTACGAGGTCGTAGCATTGATGAAACTAGTCAGTATGATCGGGAGCGGAACGCTGAAAATAACGGACTCACTAGCGGTGTGATTATTGGTGGTATTTTGGTATTCTCAGTTGGTCTGGGGGCCGCCGTTTGGGCTTATGCAAATCGTGACCTGACAACTCAAAATCAGCGAATTGCTCCTGTAACAGTCCCGGCATCACCTAGGCCTAGCGTCATGCCAACAGCTCCAGCCAAGCAAACGACGATTATAGAGCGCACTATTGAGAAGTCTGCCCCTCCTGAGGTAAAGATAATCGAAGTACCAAAGGCTGCGCCAGCTGTGCCCGTCTTTGTTGTGCCCCCTGCACCCCGTCAGTCTTCCACTTCTGGCCAGACACCTTCAAACAGTGCGACACCTTCAAACAGTGCTCCGACTCCAGCACAAATAAACCCAACCCCGTCCGCCGCCGAAGAGACCGTACCGAAAGATGGCACACCCTCTAGCAAATAGAATGAAGCTAGATAAATCAATCTAGTAACGGACTTCTAGTTCACTATGAAAGTAGAAGTCACTAACTCAAAAAAGTCTACTTTGTTGGGCGTGAAGCCCGAAGTTCCGATTCATTTACAATCCTAAACTATTCAAAGGAGAAATCTCATGCCAAAGGTTGCTGCCCAACGAAAAACGTTTGATGTTTCAGTTGATGCTAATTTAAGAGAATCTCTGCTAGAACATGATATTGATCTGTACAATGGTGCTGTCAAAGTTCTTAATTGTCATGGTCATAGAACCATGGCATAAGTACTGGGTGTCATTCCCAAGAGATCGTTTGTGTTTGGGTGATCGGATGACGCTAAGGCATTAGATTTATTAAGGAGACGATCTTTAGCGGCAGTATATTCTGTATCGGAAAGTGCGCCCTCGTCATGGAGTGCTTTAAGTTTATCGAGTTCTTCAGGTAGCATGATTCAAGCTCCAATTAAAATAATTTGAATGCGAAGGGATAACGATAATATTGACCTTTACTGGCGGCGATCGCTGCAAAGATTGGCAAAATGGCCCAGATCAATCCTAACACCACTGTGGGAATGAATAGAAAGAAAAGTGCTGAGAATGCTTGCGACGTTAATAAATAACGAATAAAAACTCCCTGAAATATCGAAAAACAGAACACTAGCCAAACCGTACTGTAAATAGAATAAGACACAATAAAATTAGCCGAACTCCGACCATGTTCATCAATAAATTCATTTCGATCCTTGGCATAAAGCCACATTCCGATCGGAACTATGAATCCCGCAAACGGCACCATATACCCAGCATAATGAGCTAAATGTAAGGTCATGGCGTAGGTGTTTGGAGTCATGCCACCGAGATCATCTACGATCGGATGATCCTTTGCGGCGAGAGCTTTTGGGTGATTGAGTAATTGCGCTTTGGCAGCGGTGTATTCTTCATCGGACAGTTCTCCTTGTTGATGGAGATCTCGGAGTTTGGCTAATTCATCGGAGAGCATGGTGACGATCGTCCGGGGTGATGATAAAGCTATATCTACTGAGTATCGCAAAATTATACCCTGTTGCCAGATCTAAGATTGGTTCATGTTTGTCCCAGATCTCTTGCAACCACGTTCTCGTTCAATCATCTTTAGCCACCGCGCCTCGATCGTCCTAGCGTCGTAATGTACAACACGGCTTCATCTGTTGGAATGCCCAATGTTTCATTCACCCGATCGTCAAAGAATCCCGCAATCCCGCTGACCCCGATGCCTAAACGGACGGCGGCTAGGTTCATTCGTTGGCCCAAATGTCCGGCATCTAGATGTAAATATCGATAGGCGCGATCGCCCCATTGTCCGATCGCGCCCTGTAAATCTGCCGTATGAAATACAACCGCTGCGGCATCCCGTCCGAGTTCTTGACCAAGGCAAAGAAAATGGAGTTCTTGACGAAAGTTTTTAAACCGAATTTGACGTAGTTCTTCTGAATGAGGCGCGTAGTAATAGCAGCCTTCTTCGAGTCCTTCAATTCCTGAAACTGCAATAAAGGTCTCTACTAAATCAATGGCGCAATAGTCGGGATTATGGTCGAGATTTTGTTCAATGTAATGATCTGGATGATAGGTGAAATCTAGAAGTGCTTTGAGTTCATTTAATGTCAAATCTCCGCCATTATAGCTACGGGTCGATCTGCGCTGAACTAATGTTTCCTCTAAGCCAATTAAATTCGTCCCCACCAAATTATTGCCCCACAAAATTGGCGACGATCGCATATCGACTTTGAGACAAAACGGAAAATTATACTTGTCCGATCGTAGAGTTGTAGTTTCACGTTGCCATTCAATTTTACGATCGCTAATTTGAATTTGTGTTACTTGATGAAGTTGGTCGAGAAGTTGACCGTCGGGAATTTGTGAATTGTAATTATAATTTGTGGCACTGGCGATCGACGTTTGATTCAAAGACAAATGGTGATTTAGTTGCTTGAGATCGGCCAATGGCAATACCGCAATTGCCGCTTCTTGTTGATCATCTAAATACAACAAATCATTCACCGATCGATCGGCAAAGCCTGTAATTAAATGAGGCCGAAAGTCTTGTAGTGACCCGGCCAGTTCGATATTGCCGAGCAAATGCCCACTGTCAAGCAATACTCGTCGATAGGCACGGTCTTGATACCGCCAAGCCGATCGTTCAAAAACGGTTGTCACGACCAATGCAAGTTGCGTCCCTTCTAGAGCTGGGTGCCAGAAGCAACCATTCTGTAATCCCGTCCACACCTCACTTTCCCAGTAATGCACGAGGGAATGTTGACGGGCTTGGTAGTTGTAAAGTCCGGCGGGAAGGTGTTGGGTGCCTCGTGAGATTAGATAGATTTCAGCGGGATATAGTCCTCCGGCAGAGGGAGAGGTACGGAAATAGTGGGGTTGTGCGTCGTTGGGCAGCATGGCGGTGATGCCGTAGCTGAAAAACAAAAAGCGCGACAGTCGATACCAAAATTGTTCGTCGGGATCGGAGATAGTTTCGCTTCGGGGTTCTAGATAGGATCACAACTCAAACTCAACCCCAATTTTGTACTCCTTAAAAGGTACAGGTTGACGGCTCCAGTCCAAGCTTTGGTTCTTGCTCCGGAGAGTGTCGGGGTCGTACTTTGTTCGTTCGTGGTAATGCTGGGCGAGGGAAGGTTCTGGCATGATGTAATGATCTTGCCATGAGGAGCGAGGTTTGGGGAGAGAATTTAGAATTTAGAAGATTACTCCTGAGCTTTTGTATTTTAAGGGAATAGGGCAGGCCGATCGTGCTCAATTCAAAATTCGATGTATGTCTTTCTCTGTATCCGAAAAAACGATCGCACCTTGTCGCAAAATCATCCAGCCATTTCCAATCCATTCAATTACTGTTGAGGGTAAAGGCGGAGTGATCGGCGAAATATCTGGTTCAACACTTCCTAATTCTTTTAATGCCAAATCTGAAAGTGTATAAATCTTAGGAAATTGCGATCGGATGTCGGTCATATTCAAAAGCGCAGGTTCACCAGAACGATTGACACTCGTTGTTGCTAGCGGTCCAGTTTGGCGCAAAATTGTGCGGGCTGGATCATAATTTGGGACACGAACGCCGATAGTTCCGGTTTGACTGGGATTTAGTTTGAGTAATGTCCGATCGCGCTTTGGTAATACCAATGTCAATGCACCAGGGAAATAGGTATCCATCATTGTTTGCCAATGAGCTTGACAATTAGTAGAATCATGGCGATCGGAGGCTAAATATGGCCATAGATCCTGACTGTCTCCAGCCATTAAAATGAGTGGTTTTTCAGCACTGCGAGACTTGATTGTGTAGATTTGGTCAGCGAAATCGGGATGTGCCGAAAGGGCGGGAACCGTATCCGTGGGAAAGCTTCCGATCGCCCCCTGACGGAGGTGTTGGACCCATTGATCAATGGTGACTTGTGGCATAAAAAATAGTTTATTTCAAACCTATAACTATAGTTCCTTTTGCAATACTTTCAGAATCATTTAATCCACTAGATTCTGATGCACTAGATTCTAATGAACTGATGGTTAATGATTTAAAATGAGTCACGATCGGTTGTGCTAAAACTTCAATCAAGCGAAGTCCCGGTATTTGTTTTTCAAGTAATGGCTGAACTGTATTCCAATCGACATAGGCATAGCCTTGATTTCTATTGTCAATCTCGCGGGTTGCCAAAGTCCAGTCTGAACTTTGATTCAGTGTTTTTTCCGATTTATTGGCTAAATTTTCTAGCATTTTCAATGATGTGGAAAATACTTCATAATTACCGATTGTTGTATGAGCTACGATCGTATTCGCCGCTAGTTGTGTATTCTGACTTGATGAAAGTTGGGTCCAAGCCTGCACGGTTTGATCTCCCAACTTCACTGCACCAATCGTCAATCCCCGATCGCGAGCAATATCATCTAATTTGGCGATCCCTTGTTCAATTTCTTGACCATCTTGTTTTACTGCAAATACCCACTGTATCGGCTGATTAGATTTGATGGGCGCTATTGCAAATCCATAGTCTCCCTTGCCCCATTGAAATATATCTTGAATCAAATTTAATTGCGATTGCGCCGCTAAGCTTTGCAGTGCTTGGGTTTGTAACGTTTCTAATGCAGGATATCCTCTCACCGTATTGGAGATAGTCGGCCAAAGTTCAGCAAGATTATTCCCTACAGCCACAGCCATACTCCGATCGGGTAATACTTTAAGAATATCTAGTGTTCTAGTCTTAGTTTGAATGACTTTAGTTTGAACAGTCTGACGATCGGACTCTGGACTCAACTGATCATCCGGGACTAGTACCGTATCTAAAATTAAACCCGATCGGCTGCCGCGCAATCCCATAGCCATCGTACTGTAGGTAATCGGAGACACTGTGGGCAATTGGAGGAGCGATCGAACAATAGAATCATCCCCCGTTAAAGCCGTGAATTTGGGAAGATTTATGTATAAAGTACCTAAATGCTTAGAATCGATCGCCCCTAATGCACGTTGATATTGGGTATTGCCCCGTAAATTTAATCTGGGGACTTGAACATTGTTAATGGCATTTTTCAGTACTTTAGGACTATTAGCAAACAAAACATACTGATTCCCCACGATCGCACTCGCCAATGTAAACGGAACATCAGACAATTGCACTACCGATTTTTTGACCTGACCATTCTTGACTTGACTATTCTTGACTTGACCATAAGTAATCTCGCTGCCTTGATAGGTTTCAGTTTGTTGTGTAACGGCGGATCGAACTCGCCAAAACTCACGCAAAAAAGCACGGGACGCGCTCGCATCATTAGTTTTTAGTGCCAACAAATAACCGGGCTGACGACCATCGGCCAACGTCCGATCGACATCACGGGACGTAACCGCTAGGGTTAATTCATCGCCCAACCACGGCATAATGTTGGTTTTGTAATCCAACGCCCCAAGCCCCAATAGACTATCGCGTAAATTTTCCAGATCGCCTTGAGTTTTAGACTTACCAAAATTCAATAGCGCGGGCGAAACTGACAGCAGCCGATCGGGATTAACCGTCAAGGACAAACTAATGGGGGCATCCTTCGCGACAAAAATACTAGTCGTCAGATTGGGACTGCCGCTCAGTGATTTATTCAGCGATTTAAACGGGTCATAGCTTTTACTCCATGCCACGCCTGCGATTAACAGAACCAATGGAATGACAATTGCAGCGAGGAGAACAGTTGAAATCGATCGGCGTTTCATAGGTGGCCATCCAGACAAATCCGCTTTTATCGCCCCTATTGTCTCACGGGGTCGAATCCAGTTCACCATAAATTCCCACTTCTATCCATAATTCGTAACCTCAATGGCTATATTTGAGACGATCGGCATCTTCGGCTGTTC
>JAJAYH010000081.1 GCA_026786325.1 Alkalinema sp. CAN_BIN05
AAATTCTAGTTCCCCCTTTTCAAGGGGTAGGGGGATCGGTTTTTTGAGTACCAACGAAACAAATTTCCAAACGTCCTCTAAAAGGATTGGATTGAATTGAATTACTTAAATAACATTAAACCAAACCAAACAATGCCGCTAACAATGCTTTTTGCGCGTGCATTCGGTTTTCAGCTTGATCCCAAATGCGCGATCGTTCACCTTCCATTACTTCATCAGTAATCTCTTCACCTCGGTGAGCTGGCAAACAATGTAATACGATCGCATCTTTATCCGCATTTTTCATCAATTCCGCATTCACTTGATAGGGCATAAATACCGGAATTCGATCGTCAGATTCAGCCTCTTGGCCCATACTCGCCCACACATCGGTATAGACCACATTTGCGCCTTCTACCGCCGCCCGCACATCCGTTGTCGTAATTACCTGGGACCGATCGCCTGCAATTTTCTTTGCCTGAATCACGACATCAGGAGAACATTCATAACCATTTGGGGCTGCAATCCGAACATTCATTCCCACCGCCGCACAACCTAACAAAATAGAATGGGCCATATTGTTCCCGTCACCGACATAGGTAAATGTCAGTCCTTCACATTTGCCGAAATTTTCTTGTACTGTTTGCAAATCAGCCAGAACTTGACAAGGATGTTCTAAATCCGTTAGGGCATTAACAATAGGCATTTTGCAATATTGTGCAAATGTTTCAATATCAGCCTGCGCAAAGGTGCGAATCGCCAAGGCATCCAAATACCGATCGAGTACTCGCGCCGTATCTTCGATCGGTTCACCCCGCCCAATTTGAGTCACATTAATATTCAAATCCATCACCTGACCACCAAGCTGAAACATGGCCGTCGAAAAACTGACACGGGTGCGGGTAGAGGCTTTATAAAACAATAGTCCTAAGGTGGGAATCCGATCGGTAAAACGCGGATTGAGTTCACCTTTTTTCATCGCGATCGCCCAATCCAGCACCTGTTGAATTTCTGCACTGGACAAATCTGCCAAACTCAATATATCTCGCCCCTTTAATGTCCCCATGACTTAGCCCCTTATAAAAAACACATTCCAAAAAACACATTCCAAAACGCAAAATACCCGCAAGGAAATTCTTGTTCGGGCATTCTTGTTCGGGCATTCTTGTTAGAGTTTTGTATTATAGTGCCTGTTATCCCTAGATCATGCGAACTGCGCCAAAATAAATGCTTGCATTCGCTGAATCACGGCCCCAGAAATCTCATGTCCCATTCCAGGAAACTCATAGGACTCGACTTCGACTCCGGCGTTAATCAGCGCGTCTTTCGTGGCTCTTGAGGCGGCGATCGGGACAACATCGTCGGCGGTTCCGTGGATCATCAGGAGTTTGGGCGCACGCGTCACAGGAGGAATTGGGCGATGGGCATAGCCACTCATGGACATCAATCCGGCTAGAGGTAATTCTAATCCGACTTCAATGGTCATTGCACCGCCCTGAGAAAAGCCGCCCAAAATTATTTTATTTAAGGGTACGCCTGTTTGTTCTGGCAAGCTGGTAATCCAATCGCGTAGCACTTGACGACTGCGTTGCAGATCCGGGCGATCGCTTAAATCAAGCTTAAAATCAAATCGTTCAACATTTGGAAAGTCATACCACATTTGTCCTTCTGGATTGTAGGGATGCTGAAATAATCCCTTCGGCATCAATCGGACAGCCCTTGGAACCTGTATCATTTTGGTGAACTGAGCCGCATCTTCTGCTGTCCCACCCCAACCGTGGAGAATGACGATCGCATGGTCGGCTGGACTGGGCTGGGCTGGGATTGTAATGACTTGCAACATAAGAAACAGGGGCACTTAATAGGTAAACAATTATTAGACTAATTAAACAGCAAAATCTCTAAGGCATCCACAACAGGATCGGATTCCATGCAAATAATCCCGTTCCCATGCATGACCATATTACGACTCGCCAGCGATCGGGTTCTGGTTTAGAGTTCTAACTTACGTTAAAATAATGAGCCTCGATCATTTTCCCGTCATGTCTTTTCTAATTCCCGGACAAGCTTACTCCGCCCTAGCTCCCATGCAGGACGTAACGAACCGATCGTTCATGGATGTGATTGCCCAGTATGGCTGTCCCGACTACTTTTTTACGGAATACTTTCGGGTTCACGCCACATCCGGTCTTGACAAAGGCATATTAGATGCGATCGTGAACAATACAACAGGTCAGCCAATCTTTGCGCAAATGATTGGGGAAAGTATTCCAGATTTAGTCCGTACCGCAAAACAATTAAGTCAATATCCGATCGCAGGCGTGGACCTGAATATGGGCTGTCCGGCCCCTCGGATTTATCGTA
This sequence comes from Alkalinema sp. CAN_BIN05, assembly GCA_026786325.1. Classification (GTDB taxonomy): domain Bacteria; phylum Cyanobacteriota; class Cyanobacteriia; order Leptolyngbyales; family Leptolyngbyaceae; genus JAAFJU01. Next base: position 2,344 of record JAJAYH010000081.1, read on the forward strand.
AAAATGTGGGCGGTGGGTTATTGCGAGATCCAGAAAAAGTCGATCGGATTTTAGGCGAATTACGATCGGTCATCCCCGGACGATTGACAGTAAAAATGCGAGTTGGATTTGAAGATACTGAAAATTTCGACAAAATTCTTCATTTACTGAATCATCACCAAATTGATCTATTAAGTTTGCATGGCCGCACAGTCAAAGAG
>JAJAYH010000082.1 GCA_026786325.1 Alkalinema sp. CAN_BIN05
TTCCTTGGCCATGAATGCAACAGGCCGACCGACGCAGCTAGAGACAATGGGCGGGTCGAAGTCGCTGGCGTGGTTGCTGACGACTAGGAGACGGCCTTTGCGGGGGACGTTTTGTGCGCCGTAGATTTTACTGCGGAAGTAGGTATGCAAGACGGGGCTGACGATCGACCATTTGAATAGGTGGTAGAGCATCAGACTGACGAAGGGTTCTCGATCGGGTATTTTGACTAGAGCCTTAGACATTTTAGAGTTTAGATTTTGGATTTTTTATTGGATTTAGAACCCCCGACTAGTTGAGTGCTGCTAATTCGGCTTGAGTCCCGATCGTTGCGAACACCATATCCGCGCAGGTTCGTTTCATGATCCCCACCAATACTTTGCCTGGACCGACTTCTGTTATTGCGGTCACGCCGAGGTCTGGTAAGGCTAGAGAAATCTCGCGCCATCGAACAGCCCCTGTCATTTGTCGGCTGAGTCGAGCTTTTAGGTCTACGGCATTTGTGCAGGGCGTTGGATCTGTATTGGATAAAACAGGGATTTGGGCATCGTTGAAGGGCATGTCTTTCAGGACAGTATTGAAGTGGTCGGCAGCAGCAGCCATCAAGGGCGAGTGAAAAGCTCCGCTGACATTCAGTTTGACCGCCCGTTTGCATTTAACAGCGGCAATAATACGGTCTACGGCATCCGGTTCGCCTGAAATCACAACTTGGCCTGAATTATTATCGTTGGCCATCACAACGCCGTCCGTTGCTTCGATGGCGGTTTCCAGTTCAATCCGATCGAAGCCGAGTAATGCGGCCATGGTGCCACTGGAACTACTGTCCATGAGCTGCGATCGGGTTTGGATGATTTTGAGACCGGATTCAAAGGAAAAAACGCCTGCTGCATAGAGTGCAGAATATTCGCCTAGGCTATGACCTGCGACAAAATCTGGAGTTTGTCCAGCGGCTTTTAGTTGGTCCGCTAAGATCGCTTCCACTATATATAGGCAAGGTTGCGTGTAGAGGGTTTTGGAAAGTTCGATCGCGTCGCCTTGAATCCGATCGATGACGGACCATCCTAGCAATTCACTGGCCTTGTCGAATTTTGCTTTTGCTTCGGGACTATCTAATAAATCCAGGCCCATTCCGACGGCTTGCGATCCTTGTCCTGGAAACACCCACGCTGTTTTTGTCATTGCTAAAGCCGCCTTTTTGAGTCAATTTTTCTTGTCGTTATTTTAGAGCGTTTGGGGTTCTCAATCCTTTAACCAAACGAGCGTGGTTCCCGATCGCAATTTTCGTTGGCGAAGTTTCCATTTTTCTCGCAGCGCAATCCCAACGATCGGAGCTAAGGTTTTCACCAAATTTCGTAATACTGCACTCCTATGGAGCTTCATGCCATCGGCTGCTTCTTGAGCTTGTAATGCTTGGATTTTCCGGATTTCGGGTTCGCGATCGGCCTGAATTTGTAGCAATGCCCGATCGAAAATTGTGATTAAAGAAGGATCCTCGTCCGCCGATCGCCAAGCCTCGACTAAATAATTTGTCGCAACGATCGCATCTCGAAGCGCCATATTGATACCCTGCGCCCGAATCGGAGACATCGGGTGTGCCGCATCTCCCAATAATAAGCAGCCTTGTTTTGACCATTGGGGCGCGTGACCGACGGTGACAGTTAGACAGAGGGGCCGATCGGTGATGGCTTCCACAACGTTTTGACTTCGGAAATAGTCAGCTAACCAAGGCGGAGAGGCTTCGGCCAGGGTTTCAGGCCAATCAGTGACAGATTTCCAATCCTCGTTTTGGACGCTCCAGCCCACTTGAATCAAGCCTTCGGAACTGCGAAAAAGACTGAATACGGCATCCCCTTTGACGAAGATTGTGAAGGGATTGGACTGCGGGATTAAATCGGTATCGGGCAGTTTAAACCACACCACATTAAAAGGTTTGGTCTCTTGATTCAGCGTCAAACCAGATAATTTCCGAATCATCGACGATCGGCCATCGCAACCAATCACAAGCCCGGTTTGAATGGTCTCTCCGTTGCTCAAACTACAACCCACAACCCGATCGTTCTCCGTGATTAAACTCTGGACCGTTTCCCCAGAAATAAATCGAAAATTTGGCAATGCTTTAGCCCGATCGATCACAGCTTCAAGTAATTGCGGCTGAGCGACCAAGGTGCATGGCAAATTGTTTCCCATCGGTTCATCGACAGAAAATATGCTGCGGCCTTCAATCACAAACTCCCAACTGCCGATCGTTTGATTAGGCACCTGTTCAACTAGTTCACTCAATCCCATCTGGGCCAACGCATCCAAACCGCTCGGCATCAGCCCTTCCCCCCGAAATACACGACGAAAATTTCGACTCGCCTCAATCACCACTACTGGAAGTCCTCGTTCCGCTAGCAAAAGCCCTAGTGTTGCCCCCGTCGGCCCCGCGCCCACAATAGAGATCGGTTTTGTGTTCATCCCCACACCAGTCCTAATCGAATTCAATACCATCTCTAATGCCATCATACGCATCAGAGGGGATCGCAATCGGTCCTATAATTAGGACGCACGATTGGGTTTAATATTATCCGATCGTTTAGTCTCCGCATTGGTGAATTCGTCATGTCGTTATTTGATTGGTTTGCAAATCGTCGCAAAGAATCGCCCGAGCCGTCCCAACCCGATCGCGAACGGGAAATTGCCGATGGACTCTGGACAAAATGTGACTCCTGCGGCGCACTAACTTACACCAA
>JAJAYH010000083.1 GCA_026786325.1 Alkalinema sp. CAN_BIN05
GAATGTCGATTATTTGCAATGTTTCCATTTCAGTTTTCATCGCCAATTCCACAATTTTTTATTAAGTGGACCCCGAATTGGTATTCCCATATCAGTCAAAATTCTATTTTAGAAGATGACCAAATCTTTTTACATTGGCAAGAACGAGCATTGAACAAATCGGGCGGGAGCGATCGGTTTGCCCAGGCATTCTATTTACCGACCAAAGCCGATCGGTTTGTGTATGAATTTCGACAATGGTTCTCTACCTTTGGCGCAGATCCATTTCCAAATCAAGCATTACCAATTCGTCAATCCCGAGAGGCATTACTCGATCGATATCATTCCCATACCAAACATTGCAAAAGTTGCCGCACTGCATTAAAAAATATCTTGATTTTGCAACGTTTACTGGCGGCATTGGGCGCGATCGCATTAGTATCAGCGACGGTAGTGCCAACCATGGGGATCGCGGCATTGGCGATCGGTTTGGTTTGGTATAAGCTCAATGATTTTAAAGAAGGCTACTACCGAGGTCAGGCGATTCCAGCGCGTAATCGAAATTAGAATTTTAGAATTAGTGAATAATCTGAACTGAATGCCACCCACTATTTGACCCATAGCAGTATTCGATTGTGATACGATCGAACTGCTCAGCGACAGTCTGGATTGGTTACAATGGCGAAAAAAGGAAATAATAGGTCAGATCAAGACAGTCCTTGGAAGCTGATTCTAAGACAATATTTTCAAGAAGCGATCGAATTCTTCTTTGCCGACATCGCCGAACAAATTGATTGGACTAAACCGATCGCATTCCTTGACAAAGAATTCCAGCAGCTTACACCCAATTCAGAAATTGGCAAACGGTTTGCAGATCAATTAGTAAAAGTATATCAAAAAGGTGGGAACTCAATCATCCTTCTGATTCATCTTGAAGTTCAAGCAGAACCGGAAGATATTTTTCCAGAACGCATTTTTACCTACCTAATTCGGATATTTGATTATTTTCATCAGGCACCGATTAGTTTAGTGATTCTTTGTGACTCGGATAAAGATTGGCGACCGAGTGAATATAATTTCACTACGTTGGGCAGTTCCCTACAATTCAATTTCACGTCGGTTAAATTGTTGGATTATGCAGCGGACTGGGAGGAATTGGAAGCGAGTCAGAATGTCTTTGCCACGGTAGTGATGACACATTTGAAAGCTCAGGAGACGAAAAATCGCCCAACAGCCCGAAAACAGTGGAAGTTAACCTTGGTGAAGCGGCTCTATGAGCGGGGTTACGCTCGATCGGCTATACTGAGTTTATTCACGTTTGTGGATTGGATTATGATATTGCCAGAAGCTGCGAAAGTTGAATTTTGGCAAGAATTGAAAGTCTATGAGGAGCAGCGTAAAATGCCTTACATTACCAGTGTTGAGCAGATTGGATACGATCGAGGAGTCGAGGCAGAAGCTGAACGATCGCAAGAACGATTGTTAGAAGCTCAACGATTATCGCAAGAACGATTGTTAGAAGCTCAACGATCATCGCAAGAACGATTGTTAGAAGCTCAACGATCGCTCCTTATTAGACAATTAACCCGAAAAATTGGATTTATGTCTATTAATGCGATCGATCGCATTAATATTTTGCCGATCGATCAACTAGAATCTTTGGGTGAGGCATTGCTAGATTTTGGGTCGATCGCAGATCTCATCACTTGGCTAGAGAAATAGAGACGATCGTTAAAGTGATTGAACTTACGATCCCTTGGTTTGGTACAAGCTCAATGATTTTAAAGAAGGCTACCACCGAGGTCCGACAATTCCAGCACGTAATCGAAATTAGACGTAAGCCTGCTAATTAATCTTCGCCCCATTCTTCCCAATCCTCGTCCTCATCCCAATTCACTTCCTGACGGTTTTCGTAATATTGAGCGAGATCAGCTTGGCTAATAGGGTTCTCTGTTGGGTTTGAGAAGAATGCTTTAACCCGGATGTAGCGGCGTAGTCCATCAGCGCCCGCATCTTCCTGGGTTGCTTCTTGAAAATCTTGCGGGAAAGTTTGGGTAATTTTTAGCCAAGCATCAATTAAAATTTTGGCAATTTCATCCGTTGGGGCATGGTCGTAGAGATTTTCTAAGGTTTCGAGAACATCAATGGTCTGGAGAAGTTCCGGTGTAATGTCGGGGTCAATCATACTCAAACTTCTCCAAATCATCTTTAAAACATTAAAACGGTATTTGGCTCAACTCAGGTTGGAGTTTAGCAGGCATTGATTTTAGGTAGCTTAAGAAGCCAAATAGTTCGGTTTCGGTGAGTTCGGCTCGGGTGCGTTTGCCATAGGCTTGTTGTAGGTAAGCGCTGCCTTGTTTTTTGGTCCAACCAATCCGATCGATTTCCATACCAATTTGGGCGATCGCGTCCGATAAATCTAGGCCGTAGTCGATCGGGGCGGCGGGCACCACAATCGGCGTTGGGGCGAGTTCAATTGCAGCTATCGGTTCAAGGGGAATTTCTTCGCCTTCGTAGGTATATTCATAGACCTCTTCAACCTGAAAACTAATCTCAACCGATTCAAGTTCTTCTGGCTCAGTTGCCATCTCAACCGCTGCCTGAACAGAGACAGGGACAACAGGTGACAGAACTGGCGTTGGCAAAACGGGTTCTACGATCGATGCAACAACTGGCTGAACAGCGGGTGCTACTGCTTGAATCGAGATTTCCGCGATCGGTTCAGGAATGAATTCAGGAGCTTCGACTATTTCGGCTGCTTCAGGAATCGACGTATCGAACAAATTGACCGACAATTCTTCAACAACGGCCTCAGGGACAACAGGTGCGGCCTTAGACTTGCGCTTGGTCGCCTTAGACACAGGTGTCGTCTCAACCTTAGGCGCAACCGGACTTTCATCAGCAAAGGCCATCGGCGGCTCGGGCAGGGTCGCCACTGCTTCTACGATCGGCGATGAGATCGTAGAAGCGATCGGCACCGTTGCACTCACGCTTGCATTAGCACTATTCAGACCTAATGCTTCCATTACCCGAGTTCTCGCCCGGTCTTCCGCCACTTCAATGGTCGAAGCGCTCGCCAATGCCGTCACGAGTGCGATGTTATCAACTTGCACCACAGCCCGGACGACAAACTGATCTTGATGAATTTGAACTAAATCAGCCGAGAGACAACCCGTTGGATACTGAGATCGAAGCTGTTGTAGGACGGGATTACGAGTCGGGCGAAGTGCGCTCAGACGATCGTCGAGGGAACCCGAATCTAGTGACGCAGTATCAAGCGATCGGGTCGTGTGGGGAATGGCTATTGCAAGGTTCATGGTGGTAACGACAGTTAGGTTGATATAAGGATACTAGTACATGGGCACTAGTTGCAAATTTAGACGATTAAGATTCGGACGATCGAAGCAATGGACTTGCCGATGGACAGCAGTTTTTTCGAGCTGAACGGCAGTGGTAGTGCCTCGCTGTTGAGATTGACAAGCCAGGTAGCGTTTTTGGATAAATCCAAGGTCAGCTAATGCTGCGATCAAAACAGACTAATAACGTACAGGATCTCAGCGGGTTTGCGACACGATCGATATAATTTTATTTTCTGGCAGCCCTGATCAAGTCCAATATCAAGTCCGATTGGTCCGATGGTGAGGATTGTTCTCCCAGATACGGAATAAGAGATAAGTCTCTTGCTATTGTAGAGAGAAATACTAGGATATCAAAACCCTATTAAAGTCTGTGGATCTAATAGAAATTAGGTTTTCATAATATTTACCAGCCACTTTTAAACAATAAGTCCTTTCCAATTCCGTATACTAAAGATTGGTTTGTAATGATGGTTTTTAAAATCGATTTAGTGAATAATCCTGAACCCATTCGTGTGAATTTCGATCGTCAGCTCAAACGCGTCCAACGGGATGTTTTGAGAATGGGCGCACTCGTTGAAACGTCCTGTCAGTTAGCTCGTCAAGCGATGTTTGAGCGGGACTTAGAAGCAGCAGATCAGATCATCGTTGCCGATCGAGAAATCGACGCACTGTATCGTCAAATTGAATTAGATTGCGTCAACATGATTGCGCTTCAATCTCCTGTTGCCCAAGATTTACGGTTGCTAAGTGCCCTGATGCAGTTGGTTCGCGATATCGAACGTATCGGTGACTATGCCAAAAATTTGGGAGAAGTCTCTGTCCGGCTGTTTCCTTACGAACCACAACCTCAGATGATTCAGATTCGGACAATGTTCGATCGATGTAGGGCTATGTTGGCAACTGGGCTAAAGGCGCTATCAGATTTAGATGCGAAATCAGCCGAGGACATGCAGCTATTGGACGATGCGGTTGATTCAGACTACAAGAATCTCTATACGCTCCTGACTCAAAAAACAGAGCTTCAGGGTTCCATCGAACCGATCGTATTGATGGTGCTCGCGATTCGCCACATCGAGCGCATGGCGGACCATTCGACCAACATTGGCAAACGGGTAAGTTACATTGTCACGGGGGAACGTTAGAGAAATCTGTGAGTTTTGAGTGGGTTGGGACATCATAGTGATTTAATGTTCAATGGGTTAGGGCCGATCGCATCGCTGCCCAACTCCGTCGCTGAACATCATAAGGACATGCCGCTCCAATGGAATTTTCGATCGCCGAACTCTTGGTTAATCTCGACAGTGACAAACTAGTTGCTCCAAAAACCTTGGAGCAAAAGTTGGAATGCCAAGTGGATGGCGATGTCAGAAAACTTCAAGTGGCGCTGGATGCCCTTGAAAAAATCGGTCTCGTCGAAAAAGAACGCGGCAAATATCGTCGTCTCCCCGAAGAAGGCATCATCGAAGGCAAACTGCGCTGCTCCAGTAAGGGGTTCTGTTTTGCCATTCAAGACACCGAAGAAGCCGAAGACATCTACATCCGTGAGAGCCATCTCAACAGCGCTTGGAATGGCGATCGCGTTATGGTGCGAGTTACCAAGGAAGGAACCCGTCGTCGGTCGCCTGAAGGTGAAGTGCGCTTGATCTTGGAACGATCGAACCCTTCTATTTTGGCCCGCCTGAAGAAATTAGACGATGGCAGCTTTCGGGCCGTTCCTCTGGACGATCGGCTCCTGTTTGAAGTCAACCTTGAACCCACGGAACTCGACCTCGACTCCGCCCTAGAACAATTAGTCCATGTCGAAGTTCTGCGCTATCCCTTGGGCAACAGCGGACCCAATGGCAATGTGGTCAAGCTTTTGGGCACGGACGACGCGGCGGATGACATTGATATTGTTTGCTGTAAACATGATCTAACGCCCATTTTCCAGCCTCATGTTATGGCGGCAGCGGCAGCGATCCCACCCAAAATCTCTAAAATCGAGATCAAGCGTCGCATGGACTTGCGGAAAGTCACGACCATTACCATCAAAGCCAAGGATAACGACAGCGCTGACGATGCCATCACGTTGGATTTCCTAGAGAGCGGCCATTGGCGATTGGGCATTCACATTGCAGATGTGGCCCACTATGTCCGAGCCAACACACCTTTGGATCGTGCGGCCCAAAAACGAGGTATTTCGGCATACCTGGGTGAACTCATCATTCCCATGTTGCCGGATGCGTTGACCAATGAGATCTGTTCACTGCAAGTCGGAAAAGACAGATTGTCTATATCGGTGCTATTAATTCTGACCCAAGCCGGGGTCGTTCTGGAGTACGAGATTCAGCCTGCGATTATCTCCGTTGATTATGCACTCAGCTATGCCCAAGCTGAAGCTCTGCTTGCCAAAGAATCTTCCCCACAACTGGATATCTTTGCGCCGATCGCGGAAATGCTCAACAACCTGGACCAAATCAGCCATGCCATCAAAGAGCAACGCCGATCGCGGGGAGCCTTTGAACTGAATCTGCCCGAAAAAATCTACGCCCGCGCCGATGGAATTGAAACCCCCGAAGAAGCCGATCGTTACACCTTCAGCAAATTCCACTACGACGATGAAGGCGCACTCGGAGCCGTTGTGGTCTCCAGCAGTCTACCTATCCACTCGTTGATTGTGGAGTTGATGCTGCTAGCCAACCAGACCGTCGCCCAGCACCTGCAAGCCCTAAAAATCCCGGCAGTCTACCGAGTCCATCCTCAACCCGATCTTGCAGCGGTGCAGGATCTAATCAAACTCGCCGCAGGGATGGGATTAGAACTAAAACTGGGCAATGAAGAAGAAGTCACCTCCCAAGATTTCCAGAACTTTACTCAGCAGTTCGCCGAATCCAACGCCGAACGGGTTTTAACTTACCTACTGCTCTCGACCCTAAAACCCGCCTTCTACAGCACCACACCCAAGCCTCACTTCGGCCTATCTCTGGATCAAGGCTATGTCCACTTCACGTCCCCCGTGCGGCGTTACCCTGATTTGTTGATTCACCGAGCGCTCCATGCTGTCTTTGAAGAAGGCCGCGATCGGAAATCGGCCCGCTCAAAAGAAGGCATCGACATCCGCCACAGTGACTGCCACGGCGAAATTGGTTGGAGCGTCCTCCCCGACAAACTCCAGCAAGAACTGACGGCCTACTTCAACATGGTGGTCAATCACCTCAGCGAACGGGAAAAAGTTGCTCAAGATGCTGAGAATGATTTGGAAGGGCTGAAAAAAGCCGAACTCATGCGAGAACGGACGGGTGAGATTTTCCATGGCGTAATCACAGGCGTTCAATCCTATGGCCTATTCGTGGAAATCGAAGAACTCCTAGTTGAAGGCTTAGTCCATGTCAGCTCGCTTAAAGATGACTGGTATGAATTCCGATCGCGTCAACAAATCCTAGTCGGACGGAAAAATCGCAATCAATTCAGACTGGGCGATCGGATTGAAGTCCAAGTCAAAAGCGTCGATTACTATCGTCAACAAATTGATCTAATCGCCGTCAGCGGTGGAACCCAAGCACCAGAAGATTACTTCAACAACCCAGACGAAGAGCAAGAATATGAGGAGCAAAATCAGGAATTTGACTCTGATGACGATTAAACTAAAGGGATGTCAATGATTGATTATTTAGAGGACGTTTGAAAAGTCCTTTCGTGTGTATCAAAAGACCCGATCCCCTAGCCCCTACTCCCTCCGGGCAGGCTACACCACAAAAAAGGGGGAACCAGAATTCAACTCTTAGTCCCCCTTTTTAAGGGGGATTTAGGGGGATCGGGTCTCAATCCTCAGAACATTAGACTTTTCAAACACCCTCTTAGATCAGATCATTGACTAGTTTGTTATTACTCGTTTTAAGCGTGAGACCAGATCCATGACTCGTCCGTTAATTGTCGGTGTTTCGGGTGCGTCAGGATTGATTTATGCTGTGCGCACTCTGAAGCATTTACTGACCGCTGATTATAGTATTGAGCTAGTGGCTTCTAAGGCGGCCTATATGGTTTGGCTGGAAGAAGAGGGCATCAAAATGCCGATCGATCCGATCGCCCAAGAAGAGTTCTGGCGTGAAAAATGTGGGGTTGAGTCCCTCGGAAAATTAACCTGTCATGCCTTTGGGAATGTGGGCGCGAACATTGCGAGTGGCTCGTTTCGGACATTGGGAATGCTCGTGATTCCTTGTAGCATGAGTACGGTGGGCAAGATTGCGGCGGGTTTGAGTTCAGATTTACTGCAACGATCGGCAGATGTGCAACTCAAAGAAGGTCGAAAGCTTGTCATTGTGCCCCGTGAAACACCGCTAAATTTAATTCATCTTCGCAATTTGACAACATTGGCTGAAGCGGGCGCACGGATTGTTCCGGCCACTCCCGCCTGGTATCACCATCCGAAAACGATTAATGATTTGGTTGATTTTGTGGTGGCACGAGCGTTGGATCAGTTTGATATTGATTGTGTGAAAATCGATCGGTGGAAAGAACCGATACTTTAATCAACTATTGAGTGATGGATAATTTTAATGTACGTTAGTTAATTCCTGGGCGATCATTTCGGCTTGTTTTAATACGGTTTCGGTGGCGAGCAACTGCATATCTGGTGGATAACCATATTGACGGAGAATGCGTTTTACAATGACTTTTAATTTGGACTTAACACTTTCTTTAATCGTCCAATCGATCGTTGTATTCTCACGGATCTTCTGGGTCAATACCACGGCAAGTTCTCGGAGTTTGTCCCGCTGCATGAGTTCGCGGGCGCTGTTATTGTTGGCGACAGCAGTGTAAAAAGCGTATTCATAGTCTGATAGGCCCATACTTTTTGCTTCGTCGTCAGAGCTGACAATTTCTTTACTAATATTGATCAGCACTTCCATCATTTCGGCGGCAGTAATAATTTTATTTTGATATTTCTTGATGGCATTTTCTAACATTTCTATTAAGGTCTTACTTTGAACTAGATTCTTTTTAGTTCGGGCTTTCAGCTCGTCGTTGAGGAGTTTTTTAAGCACTTCTAGGGCAATATTTTTGTGTTCGTAGCCTTTTAGTTCGGCGAGGAATTCGTCGGAGAGGATGGAGATGTCGGGTTTTTTAATACCTGCGGCATCAAATACGTCGATGACTTGTTCGGAGACGAGGGCTTGGTCGATGACTTGGCGGATGGTGGTTTCGAGTGCTTCGTTGCTGCTGTTTTGGCCAGTACTATCAAATTTGGAGAGGCGAGATTTGACGGCTTGGAAGAAGCCAACTTGATCTTTTGCATCCATGGCTTGATCGTGGGGAATGGCGATCGCAAAAGCATGAGATAGCGCTGTGACTTCGTTGAGATAGCGTTTTTGGCCGTCTGGGAGACCGAGAATGTGGTTTTCGGCGGCGAGAATGATGGCGAGTTTTTGGCCGGTGGTGGCGGCGAAGTAATCCTCGTAAGGAAAGCCGTGGTAGAGGGCGGAGACGACTTCGAGTTTTTCGAGCATGAGATTTACGGCTTGCTCTTGGGCTAGGGTGGGGTCGCCTTTGCCGCCTGCGTCGGAATAGAAAGAGAGGGCTTCTTTTAGGTCTGATGCGATGCCGAGGTAGTCTACGACTAGTCCGCCCGGTTTGTCTTTATGGACGCGGTTGACTCGGGCGATCGCCTGCATGAGGTTGTGCCCTTTCATGGGTTTGTCGATGTAGAGAGTGTGGAGGCTGGGGGCATCGAATCCGGTGAGCCACATGTCTCGGACGATGACGAGTTTGAGCGGGTCTTGATCGTTTTTCATCCGATCGGCGAGGAGTTTGCGATCGGTTTTGCTGGTGTGGTGTTTGGCAAGCTTGGGTCCGTCGCTGGAACTGGCGGTCATGACGACTTTGATCATGCCTTTGGTGAGGTCGTTGTCGTGCCAGTCGGGGCGGAGCTTGATGATTTCCGAGTAAAGATCGGCGGCGATGCGGCGCGATAGGCTAACAACCATGCCTTTGCCGGAGAAGACGGATTGCCGAGCCTCGAAGTGGGTGACGATGTCTTGGGCGATGTTTTGGATGCGTTGGGGACTGCCGATTAGGGCTTCGACGCGGGTCCATTTGGATTTGGCGGTTTCGGGAATTTCATCTCGGGCGAGGTCGCTGTCGAGTTGGGCGATTAGTTTTTTGCCTTCGGTACTGAGGCTGACTTTGGCGAGGCGACTTTCGTAGAAGATGCGGACGGTGGCTCCGTCTTCGACAGCTTGGGCGATGTCGTAGATGTCGATGTAGTTGCCGAAGACGGCGGGGGTGTTGATGTCTGTTTTTTCGATCGGGGTGCCTGTGAATCCCAAATATGTGGCGTTGGGGAGGGCATCGCGGAGATATTTGGCGAATCCGTAGACGACTTTTTTGCCGATCGTTTCTCCGGTGGCAGCTTTTTCGTCAATAGTTTTAGGCGCGAATCCGTATTGGGTGCGGTGGGCTTCGTCGGCGATGACGATGATGTTGCGACGATCGGAGAGTTGATCGTAGATGTTGCCGTCGTCGGGTTGGAATTTTTGGATGGTGGAGAAGATGACTCCGCCGGAGCCGACTTTGAGGAGTTTTTTGAGTTGGTCGCGGGTTTCGGCTTGGGTGGGATCTTGGCGGAGGAGTTGTTTGGCGTTGGCGAAGGTGTCGAAGAGTTGGTCGTCGAGGTCGTTGCGATCGGTGATGATCAGGACGGTGGGGTTGTCGAGGGCGAGGACGATTTTTCCGGTGTAGAAGACCATGGAAAGGGATTTGCCGGAGCCTTGGGTATGCCAGACGACTCCGGCTTTACGATCGCCTTTGGGTTGGTCGTGGCTGTAGGGCAGTCCGTAGCTGGTGGGGGATTCTTTGGCGCGGGGTTGGCTGATGTCGAGGGCGCGGAGGGTGGAGAGAATGGCGGCGTTGACGGCGTAGTACTGGTGATAGGCGGCGAGTTTTTTGGTGGTGGTGATGCTGATGATGTTGGTGAGGGGATCTTCTTTTTTGGTTTTCTCGAAGACGATGAAGTGGCGGATTAGGTCGAGTAGGGTGGTTTTGTTGAGCATTCCCTGGATTAGGGTTTCGAGCTGGCTGATGAGGGGTGAGGCTTGGGTTTTGCCGTCGGCGGTTTTCCAGGCCATGAAGCGGGTGAATCCGGCACTGAGGGATCCGGCTCGGGCTTCGAGTCCGTCGGAGATGATTAGGATGGCGTTGGGGGTGAAGAGGCTGGGGATGGCTTGTTTGTAGGTTTCGAGTTGGTGGTAGGCGCTTTTGAGGGTGGCGTTTTGGGCGATCGCGTTTTTGAGTTCGATGACGACGAGGGGGATGCCGTTGATGAAGAGGATGAGGTCGGGGCGTTTGGTTTGGTTGTTTTCGGTGATGGTGAGTTGGTTGGCGACGATGAATTCGTTGTTGTCGGGGGTATGGAAGTCAATTGGCCAGACGCGATCGCCCCGTTCGATGCCGTCTTTTTGGTAGGTGACGGGGATGCCTTCGGTGAGGTGGCGGTGGAAACTTTCGTTGTTGGTGAGGAGGTCTGGGGATTGGATCCGTTCGAGGGTTTGGCGGGCTGTGGTGAGCAGTTCTGGGGCGAGGTTGGGGTTGATGCGGTGGAGGGCCGTGTCGAGGCGATCGGTGAGGAGGATTTGGCTGGTACTGGTGCGATCGGGGTCTTGGAGGTAGATGTAGCCTTGGGTTTGCAGGAGTTGGATGGCTAGGGTTTCGATCGCGGCTTCGGTGAGTTTTGACATGATTTGGGGCGATGGTTTACGACTAACCGGAGGTTGTCGCGGTTTATGTATAAATACTTATAGGTTCTGGTAGATTCCGTATCTTTGAGACTATTCTACGAGAATTATTTAAGTATGCCCACTTGGGAGGAAAGACGATCGTTCTAATATTTCTGGGTTTGCTGAATTGTGCAGACAGTTTGCACTTTTTGAAAGCGAAGACTTTGAAGGCAAGTCTTAATTAAAGCTTGATGTCTTTTTAGTCTTTTCAGCGAATTAAAATTTGACCCCCCTTTTTTTAATTCGCAAGCTCTGAATTAAAATTTGCCCCCCCTTTTTTTAATTCGCGAGTTTGAGTTAAAAAAATCCTCTTGTTATATATCGATCGTCCCTCTGGATCCACTTTACTCAATCTGGCTGGCTCTTCTCGTAAATTTTCTTAGATCAAGTTGACGGAAGGCAATTGTTAGACGCTACCTACAGTTGTTCTAAGCAGCCTAATGATCTAAATCTGGAGTTGTTCTCGTAATCCTTCTCGTAATCTTCTCGTAAAGTTTTCCTTTATTCTGGTTTTACGAGAAGATGGCTCACCGATCGCCCCTCTGGATCCACTTCGCTCAATCTGGCAGACTCTAAATTGGGCAGATGCGCCGCTCATGAGTTATTACCATCACCCGGCTCTTGCGCCAACATTACCCGAATGCAATCCTCAAGGGGTTGGAGATAACCTTGGATTACTGCGGAGATGGTTACGGGGTCGATTTCACCGAGATAGTTGTGTACCAGAATGTTGCGGAAGCCGCTGATCTCACGCCAAGGAATGTCTGGAAACACGGCTTTTTGGTCGTCGGGTAGTTGTTGTGTGGCTTCGGAAAGTGTCTGTAGGTTCCGTAAAGCTGCGTCGTAAAGTACCTCGTCCTGAGTCAGGTCGCCGCGTGCCTGTATACGCCGAATTTTGGCGATCGCATCCAGAATATGTAGGGCGTAGGGTTGCCAAGGCTTACTCATATGTCTACTGCTTCTTCCATAACCCGCTGGCGGATGTGTCGGTTGAGTTCATGTTCGGGGATTAATTCCACTTTGCGATCGAGTAACTCGGCAAGTGATTGGGTTAGGGGCAGGCGTTGGGTAAATAGATCGTAGCCGGATGGGAAATCTACCAGAAAGTCTATGTCGCTGTTTGGGTGTTCTTCGCCACGGGCAACTGAGCCAAATACACGAATACGGCGGGCACCATAACGGCTCGCTAGGGTCAAAATATCATTCTTCTTAGTCTGTAGTTCGTTGAGCAACATAGGATGAAATATCTAATGATTATAATTTACTCTAACTTCGCCGCTCATGAGTTTGGGCAATAGAGAATCGCGAAGTTTTTCGAGAGTTTGAATACTGACAATATTGGACCTAATTTTCTCAAAGAATGGATCAACTATCTTATGAAAGTCTTGTATCTTCTCATGGCAAGCTGGAAGCATTAGTTTCTTAATAAGTAACTGACTTATATTTTGTTGAGCTGATCCAACAGCCATATTAATTAGTTCGTCCTTACTAAATTTCACGAACAGAAAGAGAAAAGTATACGGATATCTTGAATTTGGTTTCAATGCACATACAGCCTGATTGCATGTCATTTCCTTGCATGTGATGGCGTACTCACCAACCGTAGCTC
>JAJAYH010000084.1 GCA_026786325.1 Alkalinema sp. CAN_BIN05
CAGGACTCTGTGTTTCACTACAGCCATAGCTATTTACCCGATTACGTCGAAGAAAAAACCGCAGGTCGGATTAAAGCCACCCAAGTCGATCGGTTTGTCTTGAAAGACATTCGGGCGGGCGTAATCGATCGGCTCAAAGCGCTAAAGGATAATCAGTGCGCTTGCGTGGACGGCATTGTGCAATCAGATTTAGATCAATTTGCAGCAGATGTCTTAACCGCAGCGCAGTCGGGTAAACGATTTTTGTTTCGCAGTGCAGCCAGCATTCTCACGGCCCTAGCAAAACTGCCACCACAACGGATCGCCCCCGACGAAATGGCTGCCTACGTACGCTTTGGGAAACCCGGTGCGGTATTGGTCGGATCTCATGTTGCAAAAACCACCGAACAACTCAAAGAACTGCTCAAAGTCCCCGGTGCGATCGGGATCGAAGTAGAAATCCAGCGACTAGTCTCGGATCCAACCGTCACATCACCAGGATTCCAGCAGGTGTTGGTTGAAGTGGTAGAAAAAGCTGCCGAGATTCACACAGCAGGGAAAACTCCGGTAATCTATACCAGTCGGGGCGAGTTGACCTTTGACGATGCGGAGACCCGATTGCGCTTTGGGGAATGCGTTTCCACATTATTAATGGAAATTCTCAAGCAGTTACCCCAAACCCTGGGCTTCTTAATTAGCAAAGGCGGCATCACCTCCAACGACACCCTAAGTCAAGGACTATCACTGCGAACAGTAAGACTGCTAGGTCAAGTCGGCCCCGGAGTTTCCATGGTATGTACAGAGAAAAACCATCCACAGTTTCCCGAGTTGCCCGTTGTCCTGTTTCCGGGTAATGTAGGCGATTCCCTAGCCCTCGCGATCGTATATCGGCGGCTGAGTGGAATTCAAGCATAAATAATGCAGGTTCTGGGCAGTCTAGGTCCCTTAGAATGTGAGTATTCCAAACGCTTATGAACCATTCCAATTCCCATTTACCTGATTCGGATCTAGGACAATTAGCCACTCAGGGGAATCATGAATTAACGTCTGGAGGGAGTTTTGCATCATTCTTAGCCCCACTAACGCCCGATCGATTCCGGGAAGTGGTCACTGATGTCGAATATAAATTAAAAATTGTCAATCAAACCCTGTCTCTACTTGACATGCAGGGATTTGATACGATTTTGGAGGAAATGCTAACGTCTATCACCGAAAAGACGGGCGAACTGCTGAATGCCGATCGGACCACAATTTATCTGTTAGACGAAGCTAAAAACGAACTTCACACCACTATCCTTGGAAGCGACGGTCGCCCCTGCGAAATTCGTATTGCCTTTAACCAAGGGATTGCCGGGGAAGTCGCTCAAAGTAAGCAAGTCATTAATATCCCGTTCGATTTTTTTGATGATGAACGATCGTATCAAGCTAAACAACAATATGAAAAAACCGGGTATCGAACCTACACGATGCTAGTTCTACCGTTATTGAATGAAACGGGCGAGCTGGTGGCGGTGGTCCAACTGATTAATAAACTTAAGCTTAATAAGCTAAAAGAATCAGGAACCCCAACCGAATTGCTTGCTGATCGGATTGACTATGGCGGGTTTACCACAGAAGACGAGGCGATTTTCCGAGAATTTGCGCACTGCATTCGGCTAATTTTAGAATCTTCCCGATCGTTCTACATCGCTGCCCAACGCCAAAGAGCCGCCCATTCGTTGATGATGGCGACCCAATCTTTGAGCCAAAGTCGGTTGGATTTGGGCGATACCTTACGACGGGTGATGGATGAAGCTAAACAGCTTATGAATGCCGATCGCAGTACCCTGTGGCTGATGGACAAAGATGCTGGGGAAATTTGGACCCGCCTGACTGTCCTGGACGGCAGCCAAAAAGAAGTGCGGATTCCGATCGGAACTGGGTTTGCCGGTCAAGTCGCCGCTACGGGTAAACCAATTAATATTTCCTTTGACCTGTACGATGATCCCGGTGCCGAAACTGCTAAACAAACCGACCAAGCCACAGGGTATCGCACCTGCGCACTCCTCTGTATGCCCGTCTACAATCCCGAAGGCGAACTCATTGGCGTGACGCAACTTGTCAACAAGCGTCGCCAAGGAGACTATTCCAAGTACGATCCTCGCGACTGGCCCCAAGCCCCCGAATGCTGGCTAGCCAGCTTTAACAGCAGCGACCAGGAATTCATGCACACTTTCAATATTCAAGCGGGCATTGCCTTGCAGAATGCGAAGCTGTTTGAAACCATTAAGCAACAAGAACAGCTCCAGCGCGATATTCTCCGATCGCTCTCCAATGGGGTGATTTCCACCGATCGTCAGGGCAACATCGTCTGCGCCAATGAAAGTGCAAAAAAACTGTTGGGCCTAGACGAGAGCAGTAATTTGGAGGGATTGGCGGTAACGGATTTAATTCGGATTGAACGAGCCGACTTCCGCCGCTGGATTGGTATGGCCCTAAATCCACGATTAGAGAGAGATCGCGAGCAATATTATCCTGATCAAACCATGGTTCCGGAGAATGGCGGCGACCAACACAGCGTCAATTTAGCAATCAATACAATAGCCACCACAGACGATCCCAGCCATATTTTGGGCGTGGTGGTGGTGATGGATGACATCACTGATGCCAAGCGACTGAAAAGCACCATGTATCGGTACATGACTCAAGAACTGGCCGAGCAGTTGCTGGAAAACCCGGATGCAGCCAAGATGGGCGGCGATCGTAAAGACGTATCGGTGATGTTTTCGGATATTCGCAGCTACACAACCTTGACCGAAGAACTCGCCGCCGAGGATGTCGTCGAAATGCTGAATGAGTATTTTGAGGTGATGGTGGATGCAGTATTTGCCAATCGGGGAATTTTAGATAAGTATATTGGCGATGCGCTGATGGCCGTATTTGGGTCGCCGTTGCCCTTAGAAGATCATCAGTGGATGGCGGTCAAGACTGCCGTTGAAATGCGGCATCGACTGGTGGACTTCAACCTAAAACGCGCCAGTCGAGGACAGCCTGATATTAAAATTGGCATCGGGATCAATTCTGATGTAGTAATCAGCGGCAACATTGGATCCAGTAAGCGGATGGAATTCACGGCGATCGGCGATGGGGTCAACCTCAGTGCGCGGCTAGAAAGTACAAGCAAGCTGTATGGCACCGATATTTTGATTAGTGAGACGACCTATCGCCCCTGT
This sequence comes from Alkalinema sp. CAN_BIN05, assembly GCA_026786325.1. Taxonomy (GTDB): domain Bacteria; phylum Cyanobacteriota; class Cyanobacteriia; order Leptolyngbyales; family Leptolyngbyaceae; genus JAAFJU01. Next base: position 3,192 of record JAJAYH010000084.1, read on the forward strand.
GCCGATCGGGTTTGGGCGAGGGAATTGGACTATATTCGAGTTAAGGGAAAAACAAAACCCGTAGCGATTTATGAACTACTGGGACTGAGAACTGAGACCATTTCTGAGCAAAAACAGCAGGTGGTCGAGCATTACCAAACTGCCCGAGAGATGTATCTAAAACGTCGATTTGCCCAAGCCATTGGCCAATTTGCAACAGTGCTGGAAATCGATCGTCACGATCAAGCCGCTGCCCTACACATCGAACGCTGTCGTCACTGGCTAACCAATCCGCCACCGGATGACTGGAATGGATCTTGGGCCTTAACTGAAAAATAGATAATAAATAAGTGACGATAAATGGGGGTTCGATCGGTCGAAACTGATGAAAACCGTACAAGCCTGTCATAGATCAGCCTGTAATTCGTGCAGAGATTGGGTACAATGTCGTTTCAACTACGTCGTTTTAATGATGGCGTTTTAACAGTGTCGTTTACTGTCTTGGATAAGGTCTAATGTCATTTAATTCAGACAATGCAAATTTTCTGCGCAGTGATGTGGAGGCCATGGATGCAAATTCATTGCTGAAATATTTACAAATCCAATCGCCAGAAGTATTGGATCGAGTGGCTAGGTCCGTCAGTTCTCAGGCAAAACAAATTGTGTCCCACAATGTACAAGGTCTCTTGGGTGTGTTGCCCAGTGAAGGGTTTAATGTGCGGGTAACGACCGATCGTGAGAATTTAGCCGGATTATTGGCTTCGGCGATGTTGACGGGCTATTTTTTGCGACAGATGGAACAACGAATGGAATTAGAGGACGAAGTTTTTGGCGCGTCACTAGAGGACTTATAGGAAGAGGGTTTGCAGGAAATTCCCACAAATCCTCAGATCAAAAACTACATCCCCTTGGTCTGAATCAATTCCACCTTGTAGCCATCGGGATCCTCCACAAACGCGATCACTGTTGTTCCATGCTTCATCGGTCCCGGTTCCCGAGTGACATTTCCGCCCTGGGCCTTGATCCCCGCACATGTTGCATAGATATCATCTACACCGATCGCAATATGTCCGTAGGCATCTCCCAAGACGTAGTCTTCTTTTCCCCAGTTGTAAGTTAGTTCTAGAACCGCGTTTTCAGATTCGTCGCCATACCCTACAAACGCCAGCGTAAATTCACCGCCGGGATAATCCTTCTTTCGGAGGAGTTTCATTTCGAGCTGATCACAGTAGAAAGACAGCGATCGGTCTAGATTTTTAACGCGTAACATTGTGTGTAATAACCGCATAAATTTCAACCTTCAAAAATTATTTTACTCACGATCCTATTAAATCTTCCCTAACGGGTCATTCCAACGTATTCTAAACTTTGGATTATGGAAGTCTAGCGTTAACTTACTGCCGAGTTCAGAGGGTTTCTTTCTATGTTTGATGTACAGGATACTGCGATCGACTCGATCATTGCCCGTGAAGTCCTTGATTCCCGAGGTCGTCCGACCGTGGAAGCCGAAGTGACGCTGCTTTCCGGCGCAAAAGGACTGGCTCAGGTTCCCAGTGGAGCCTCGACCGGATCCTTTGAAGCCCATGAATTGCGAGATGGCGACCCTAAGCGTTATGGCGGGGCCGGGGTGCTGAAGGCCGTCGAAAACATCGAGGCAGTAATCACACCTGAGCTTTTGGATATGGATGCGACCCAGCAGGAACGCATCGATCGGGCCATGATCGCTTTGGATAGCGACAAAAACAAGAAAAATATCGGAGCCAATGCAATTTTGGCCGTGTCTCTTGCGACGGCAAAAGCAGCAGCGGCCTCACTAGGTCTCCCGCTTTACCGTTATCTCGGTGGTCCCTTGGCCAACCTGTTGCCTGTGCCCTTGATGAATGTAATCAACGGTGGTGCCCATGCTGACAACAATGTGGACTTCCAAGAGTTCATGATCGTCCCTGTTGGTGCGCCGACCTTCCGCGAAGCCCTGCGTTGGGGTGTGGAAGTGTTCCATGCGCTGAGCAAAGTGCTAAAAGAACAAGGCCAAATGACAGGCGTGGGCGATGAAGGTGGATTTGCACCGAATCTAGCCTCTAACCAAGCGGCACTTGACTTGCTGATGGTCGCTATTAAAAATGCAGGCTACGAACCGGGCACCCAGATTGCGATCGCGCTTGATGTGGCGGCCAGTGAGTTCTACAAAGATGGAACCTACACCTTTGACGGCAAAGCTCATAGTTCAACCGAAACCATTGATTATTTGGTTAAGTTGACCGAAACCTATCCGATTGTGTCCATTGAAGATGGCTTGCATGAGGAAGACTGGGCAGGCTGGAAAGAACTCACGGCTCGGATTGGCGATCGGGTCCAATTGGTCGGCGATGACTTATTTGTCACCAATGTCGAACGATTGCAGCGCGGCATTGACGAGAAGTCAGCGACCTCTATTTTGATTAAGCTCAATCAAATTGGGTCGTTAACTGAAACATTGCAAGCCATCGATCTGGGTGCCCGCAATGGTTTCCGGTCGATCATTAGCCATCGTTCTGGTGAAACAGAAGACACGACGATCGCAGATTTGGCCGTCGCAACTCGGGCAGGCCAAATCAAAACAGGTTCATTGAGTCGTAGTGAGCGGGTGGCGAAATACAACCGATTGCTTCGGATTGAAGATGAACTGGGCGATACGGCAGTTTATGCCGGAACGACCAATATGGTTCCAAAGTGGAAGAAGTAGAACTCTAATAAAGATTCTCCTGGCCCCGTTAATAATGGAGCTAGGGGAATCTTTATCTATTACAAAACCAATGCATTTAAAGAAATAAATACAATCTTTAATCATGAATAAAACAATGGAATGGCAAACCGTTAAAGATTACGAAGATATTCAGTATTTTAAAGCAAATGGCATTGCTAAGATTGTAATTAATCGGCCCCACAAACGCAATGCATTTCGACCTAAAACAGTAATGGAATTGTATGAAGCATTTTCAAATGCCCGCGAAGACATTCGCATTGGAGTGATTCTATTCACCGGGGCAGGACCGCATACTGATGGGAAATATGCATTCTGTGCGGGCGGTGATCAAAGTGTGCGCGGGGATGGCGGGTATATTGATGAGTCGGGAATGCCGCGTTTGAATGTGTTGGATTTACAGCGATTAATTCGATCGATGCCTAAGGTTATTATTGCATTGGTTGCCGGGTATGCGATCGGCGGCGGTCACGTATTACATTTGCTGTGTGATTTAACAATAGCCGCTGACAATGCCATCTTTGGGCAAACAGGTCCAAAGGTTGGAAGCTTTGATGGCGGCTTTGGGGCGAGCTACATGGCGCGGGTAGTCGGGCAAAAGAAGGCGCGGGAGATTTGGTATTTATGTCGGCAGTATGATGCAGCGGCGGCGCTGGAAATGGGGCTGGTGAATATTGTGGTGCCGATTGATCAATTGGAAGTGGAAGGCATTCAATGGGCACAGGAGATATTGGAAAAAAGTCCGATCGCAATTCGTTGTCTTAAGTCAGCGTTTAATGCAGATTGTGATGGTCAGGCGGGCATTCAAGAATTGGCGGGCAATGCAACAATGCTGTATTACATGACAGAAGAGGGCGCGGAAGGGAAAAAGGCATTTCTCGAAAAGCGTCAACCTGATTTTAGTCAATATCCATGGTTGCCGTAGGATTCAAATTAGGCCATCAATATCAAACAACGATCGCCCCTTCAAGTCGCACACGGGCGATCGAACATTTCTATGACCAGGTTATGTTTTCGGTTTGATTTTTGTCAGAGGCTTAGATTTGATAATAGGTTTGATGACAGGTTTCGGCGGTGATTGGGAGACTTCGAGACGTTTTGGCATTTCTGCAATCCATTTACCAACGCAAGGCTCCGTTACACCAC
>JAJAYH010000085.1 GCA_026786325.1 Alkalinema sp. CAN_BIN05
AAGCCTGCTGTTTGTCCAGATTTAATCCGCTGCCAAGCTTCACTAAGATTTTCGCTAACAATTAAATGATTGGTTTTAAATAGACGATGCTCGATCGCTAATATAATTGCTGTCCATAGACCACCGCCTAGAAATATAAAGATTAGTCGCTGATCAATTTCAATTAATTGCAGGCCAAAAGCTGAAAGCTGCAATGCCCCAAACAAGAAACCGAGCACCGCAAATCGCACCATACATTCGATCGCCCTATGAGCTTTATGCAACCACCCAGCACCAGTGGCAAGGACGAAAATACCTAATGCAATTAATGTTGGTGAATGAGCTAGAAAGCTACCGAGCTGAGCTCAACCTGTAATCAGTACGGAGCCAATCACAGTGTTCAATACTCGGTCTTTCGGGTGTGCATCAATATTGGCAATATTTACAACATACATCCCTCCAATCCCGGCTATGGCACCGTAATGTAGAAACCCTGTATTAGAACCGATCGCGAGGGGGACACCGAGACTCAGTGCATGACGAACGGACTTATCCCATGGTAAGGATTTAAGGTCGAGCCATGTTTGCTGCACTACTTGTTGCACTTGTATTTGTTTCATAGTGCTGATTCGAGTCCATACATCCTAAATTATAATCAAAAGCAATTAAAATTATTTATTTATCAATCATACATGTCATAACTTCAGACTATCAAAGATATTGTAAAGATTAAATTATTTCTTATACAGTATATACAATTCAAACATCCCAATAGACATGATTTCAAACATCCTTCTGCCACACTTTGAAGTGAAGACACGACAAACGTTATTTGCAAAATTATTTGCAAGTGAGAAAATCATGACTGAACAAATTGATAGCTTTACTAATGGCCTGCGCGATCGGTTAAATAATATTGACACTCGCCTATCATCACTCAAGGCCACCATAGAGTCTGCTCCAAAGGAAACTCAAGCAATGGTGGAAGCTAAATTGCATGAAGTGAAAGCAAATCTAGATATAAAGCGGCATGAATTTGCAACATATCGAGCCAATCTTCAGGAACTAGCGGAAGAAAAGCAAACTGAAATCCAGGCGAAGGTTGAAGAATGGAAAACAAAGCGAGAAGTCGGAGAATTGAACCGGCGTGCCGAACGAGCAGAGAACTATGCGGCTAGTTGTGTTTTTGTGTCAATGGCAGCGATCGATGAGGCTGAAGAGGCAATTTTAGAAGCGCTAACGGCTAGGTTAGATGCCGATAAAGCGAAATCAGCCGATAAAGCGACAGTAGCAGCATAGTTCTAGTGTTTGAAAAATCAAAGGTTGTAACTTTAGACCCGATCCCCCTAGCCACCTTAATAAGGGGGAACAAGAATTCAAATCTTAGTCCCCCTTATTAAGGGGGATTTAGGGGGATCGGGTCTTTTGATGCAACGAAAGAACTTCTCAAACCTTTTCTAATAGAATCGAATACTCAATCAAGGAGAAGACAATGGATGTCCAAATGTCGAAGGTCCATCAAACCACCTACAAGTCAATCTTTCAACACCCAGCCGCTCGAAATCTTCAGTGGCATGACATACGATCGATGCTCAATTCGATCGCTGATGTAGAAGAAGAGCATAATGGCCATTTGGTATTTACCCGTCATGGTGAGACGCTGACTATTCATCCTCCGAAGCACAAAGATTTGTCTGATATTGATGAACTGATGAAGATTCGTCATTTCCTAGAACGATCGGTAGTTCCCTCACCGTCAATTGATAACGAGGGTATGCATCTACTGGTTGTAATTGATCATCGTGAAGCAAGGATTTATCAGACAGAACTGCATGGTGAAGTGCCAGAACGAATCGTACCTTACGATCCCGCAGGTTTACATCGGCACCTCTACTATATTGGCAATGAGGCGGATGGTCATCAGCGACAACCAGAACTTAAATCTTTTTATGAGGCGATCGTAGAGCGATTGATTGGGGCAAAGAAGATTCTGATTTTTGGTAGTTCAACCGGAGCTAGCAGTGCAATGGAACAATTTATGCTCGACCTTACTAAAAATCATCCCGATTTGGCCGATAAAGTAATTGGTGAAGTGACGATCGATGAACAGCATATGACTGAAGACCAGTTACTAGCGCAAGCACGGGAGTTTTACATACCCAGCAAACTACAAAATGCTGATAGCGCATCGCTGAAGACCTAGCAATCTAATTATGTTACGGCTCCAATTTGAACTATTAACAATATTTGGAGATTCAGACATGGTTCAGCAATTATCAATGATTCGGCCCACGATATCCAGCAAATCCACTGCTGATCACTGCAAAGCCTATATGGTGGGTGGCGGAATTGGCTCCCTAGCTGCCGCTGCTTTTATAATTCGTGATGGTAGTATTCCCGGTTGCAATATTACAATCTACGAAGCAATGCCGATCTTGGGCGGAAGCCTGGATGGTGGTGGCGACCCGATCGATGGCTATACGCTGCGTGGGGGGCGGATGCTGACGACTGACAACTATGAATGTACGTGGGATTTATTCAAATCAATTCCTTCGATTAATGCTCCCGGTAAGACTGTATTTGATGAGACGATCGAATTTAATCAACGGAATATACCCCATTCTAGTGCGAGGCTTGTCGATCGCAATCGGGCCAAGCTCGCTGTTGAATCAATGGGCTTTTCGATGCAAGACCGAATTGAACTACTCAAGCTGACTGAGGCGGATGAAGTGACGCTGGGCAGCAGTCGGATTACCGATTGGCTATCACCGTCATTCTTCAAAACTAATTTTTGGTATATGTGGGCGACGACGTTTGCTTTTCAACCGTGGCATAGCGCGATCGAGTTTAAGCGTTATCTACATCGCTTTATGATGGAATTCTCTCGAATCGAAACCCTTGCTGGGGTCAAACGTACGGTCTACAACCAATTTGATTCATTAGTACGACCGCTCTTGAGTTGGCTAAAGGCGCAGGGCGTTAATTTCGTCACTAATTGCACTGTGACAGACTTTGACCTGAAAACTGAACAAGGGAAGATTGTCGTCAGCGGCATTCATTACAGACGTGATGGGAAGCTGGAAACCGTCGCGATCGGTGATGATGATCTAGTGTTCTTTCAAAATGGTTCAATGACCGATGCATCGAGTTTTGGGTCGATGACAAGTGCACCCAAATGTCTAACGAAACAAGATAGCGGTGGCTGGAAACTATGGGAAAAGCTGGCCCAGAGTCATCCAGAATTCGGCAACCCATCGGCATTTAATTCCAGTATTCCAGAGTCATTTTGGGAATCTTTTACAGTGACCCTGAAAGATAGTACTTTCTTTGACGCGATGGAGGCATTTTCGGGTAATCGAGCGGGAACTGGTGGGCTGGTCACGTTCAAAGATTCCCATTGGCTGATGTCTATTGTGCTGGCACACCAACCCCACTTCATTAATCAACCCACCGATGTCCAAGTCTTCTGGGGATACGCACTCCACCCCGATCGGATTGGCAATTTTGTCCCCAAAGCGATGTCTGATTGTACAGGTGAAGATATTCTGCAAGAACTTTGTGGTCATCTAAATTTCGATTTAGACATGATGGCATCAGCCAATTGTATTCCCTGCCGAATGCCCTATATCACCAGTATGTTTATGCCGCGTGGCGTGACGGATCGACCATTACCTGTCCCCAAAAACTCCAAGAATCTTGCTTTTGTTAGCCAGTTTGTTGAAATCTCTGAAGATGTCGTTTTTACGGTTGAGTATTCAGTTCGGGTGGCCCAGATGGCGGTTTATGAGCTGCTCGGTATCGATCGTAAGGTGCCCTCAATTCTGCATCATGACAAGTCGATCAAGGTAAAACTTGATGCAGTTGTTAAAGCCTTTCGCTAACGTTCATTTTGCGCGGATCATACAAAACTTAAAATACCCTGTAGGAGAAGTATGTCTAACAT